>NZ_JBHSQV010000186.1:0-164646 GCF_042658665.1 Marinicrinis lubricantis | reverse complement strand
CATTTGTTCCGAATGGTATTCGGGGTTCCCTTAAGGGAACGTAATAGACTTATTCGCTCGCTGTTCAGTTTTCAAGGATCAATCCGCATCAATTACCGCACCTTCCGATGCTTATGATGCTTCTTTTCGATCATCGCTTCAGGAGTAATGTCCTTGAGGCGACTTTCATAATATATCACGGACTGCAGCATAAAGTCAATTATATTATGCATGGCAATATCAACCAATCCCTTCTTTATCCTTTTCTCAGATTAAATAATAAACCAATGCACGGCAGAAATGAGCAGTAATCCAGGCAATCCTAACAATACAATCGTACCGATCGTATAAAAATTTATGGCGATTTCCATCGAACCGAGCCAATCCAAACCATTAATAAGATAAAGAGCGATGCCTGCTAGGGCGATATTGCTCATCGCATAACCCAGCCATTTCATCGCACCCCTTTTTCTGAGCAGCATCCAAACCAGCAGCAGAAGCGACACGGACAAGCAGCCGATCCATACGTATGTCATTTCGCCACCTCTTTTCCATCAGGGACGGTTGGCGGGCGTTTTGAAATTCCCAATTCAATCAGATTCGTTAGCTGCTTTTGCTTTGCTTGGCGGATCAACATTTCGTAACGTTTCTCCGCCGCCTCAAGCGCATATATCGCATAATCGACCTGTTCCATGCCGACAACGACATCCAAACGGTGATAAGCAACATCCCACTCTAACTTTGCTTTCTGGATTTCCTCCAATAACAGTTCTTCTTCCAAAGGCTTTGCTTTTTTGCGCAGCTTATTCATCCAACTTGTCCAGCTCAAATCAATCCCTCCCGCAAGCTTGTACGATATATACATAGATTTGCGGGCACGGTTTTAGAACTAAAATCTTGTGTTTAAAGCCAACAATACAACAGAAAAGATCTGGCAGCAGAACTTTATTATTTTTCCTTCAAGGATACAAAACCATTTTGTAAAATAAAAACAGCCGGGATCATCTGAACCCCAGCTGCACATTTTTCTCACTACAACAGTTCTCTTCTGCCTTCCAATGCTTTGGATAACGTGACCTCATCTGCATATTCTAAATCTCCGCCGACAGGTAAACCGTGAGCGATTCGCGTCACCTTGATGCCGAACGGCTTGATTAATCGCGATAAATACATGGCCGTCGCTTCACCCTCTATATTCGGATTCGTCGCAAGAATCAGCTCTTGAACCTTCTCATCGCCAAGCCTTTTTAATAATTCGGCCATTCGAATCTCATCCGGTCCGATCCCCTCAATAGGAGAAATCGCACCATGCAAAACGTGGTACAACCCCTGATATTCCTTCGTTCGCTCCATGGCAATCACATCTTTAGGCTCCTGAACGACGCAGATCACGGAAGCATCCCGATGCTTATCCTGGCATATTCTGCAGGGCACAACATCCGTAATGTTGCAGCAGACCGTACAATACTGCAAATTTCTTTTCACATTGACTAGCGCCTTCGCAAAATTCGTGACGTCTTCCTCATCCATACGGAGCACATGGAACGCTAGACGAGCAGCTGTCTTCGATCCAATACCAGGCAATTTCCCAAAAGCATCAATCAGTTTAGCAATCGGTTCCGGATAATACAATCCCAAAATCTCCTTTGATGTCAGATAAAATTAGAACAGGCCTGGGATGTTCATTCCGCCGGTAAATTTACCAAGATCTTGGCTGGCCATTTCATCTGCTTGCGTCATCGCATCATTAACAGCGGCTAAAATCAAATCCTGCAGCATTTCCACATCGTCTGGATCTACTGCTTCCGGCTTAATTTCAATATTGACCAGCTTTTTATGACCATTGACTGTAGCGGTCACGACCCCGCCTCCAGCGGTTCCTTCAACCGTTTTATTCCCGAGCTCCTCCTGTGCCTTCATCATTTGCTCCTGCATTTTCTTCACTTGCTTCATCATTTGATTCATATTGCCTTTCATATTCATTCATCTCCTTTGTCATCTTCTTTTATCGTGACCAAATCCTCGCCGAACAATTGGATCGCCTCACGAATCCAATCCTCCTGCTTGATCGCATCTTCTGATTCCTGTTCATGCTCCAGATAGAGCATTTCCGGCTGGCTGTCGTCCGACTTCGCCGAATCGGCCTGCTCCCACTCCTTCAGCATGACAGTCTCAAGCTGATAAGGGCTTCCTGTTACTTCTTGGATAACCTGTTCAATGATCTGTTTATTCTGAGGCTTTTCCGTCGTTTCCCGATGAATATTGTTTTTGAATGCTACTAAGATGTGCTGATCGGTCATCGAGACCGGTTCACCATCCATCAGCCAGGCATGAACCGTAATTCTTCGTTCCTTGACTTGGCCTAATATCTGCCCCCATTTGGGAAGGAGCTCCTTAATGCGACCTTTATTCTCAAGGAATGGCCCCAGATTCAGCTTTCGGCTCACCACAGACCTGGATGGAGCGGAAGGTCTTGACGGGGAAGAGGCGCTTCCTCCTCTACCCGCTCCCGGCTGCTGTACATCCAACTGCTTGATGTGTTTCTCCAATTCCTCAATTCGGCTCAACAGCTTTTGTACATCTGCCGATTGAACCGATGGCGCTGCAGCTTCCGCGGTGACCTGCCCCGCATGAGCGGAGAGCGTGCTAAGCTTCATGACCGCGACTTCCAACAGCACCTTCGAATTGGGTGCATATTTCATTTCTGCATGGTAACGATTTAAAATATCGATCATCTCGAAAATCTTATCTTTACCATACTGTCCGGCTAAATCCGTAAACGATGACATATCAATGATTCGTTCCGTCATCCGAGTGGCTTCCGGCACAAGCTGAACGAGCAGCAGGTCCTGATAATACCCGATCAAGTGCTCCATCGTTTGTTCCGCGCTCTTGCCTTCCTGCATCCAACGATCGATCAAGGACAATGCATCTGCAGTACGCTGCGAAACAATACAACTCGCCAGTTCCTTAAACTGATCCGCAGCCAGCCCGCCAGTCGCCAAGATCACGTCTTCGTACGAAATCTGCCCTTCCGTATAGGAGGAAATTTGATCGAGCAAGCTTAAAGCGTCCCGCATCCCCCCATCCGAAAGTCTGGCGATATACTCAACGGCCCGAGCATCCGCCTGAATATTCTCCTCTGCGCAAATATGAGAGATCCGATCGACCTGCTCCTGCAGAGTAACCCTTCGAAAATCAAACCTTTGACAGCGGGATATGATCGTAGCCGGAATTCGGTGGGGCTCCGTCGTAGCGAGTATAAACATCACGTGCGGAGGCGGCTCCTCAAGCGTCTTTAACAAGGCATTGAAGGCTTCCGTCGTCAACATGTGCACCTCATCAATGATGTACACTTTCGTCCGGACTTCAGTCGGGGCATACTTCACCCGATCGCGGATTTCCCGAATCTCTTCTACTCCACGGTTCGATGCAGCGTCAATCTCCTGAACATCCATAACGGCGCCTTCAGTAATTCGGCGGCAGATTTCACATTCATTACAAGGCTCCGCGGCCGGCCCGTGCTCACAATTCACAGCCTTGGCCATAATTTTGGCCGCGCTCGTTTTACCCGTTCCCCGAGGACCGCTAAACAAATACGCGTGACTGAATTTCTCATCCTTTAATGCATTTTGCAGCGTTCGAATAATATGGCTTTGGCCGACGACATCAGCGAACCGCTGCGGCCGCCAAGCACGGTATAATGCAATATGGCTCATTACTTTTGTCTCCTAGCGCAAGCAATCTTTTTGCCTGTGTTCCATACATTATACTATAAGTAAAGGATGGAGAAAAACCTTCTTTTCAGTTAGTAAGGCAGGCTGATCGTGAACGTCGTTCCGTATCCTTTCGAGGATACACGGATGGCCCCTCCCAAGTCGTGAATGATCCGCTGACAGACAGAGAGCCCCAATCCTGTGCCATTCTCCTTCGTCGTAAAAAAGGGATCAAAAATCTTATCCACCAGAAAGGACGGGATGCCCGGCCCTGTATCATGAATCTCCAACAAAATCATCGCCTGCTCCTGGTCTATACGCTCTCGAATGGTCAAAGTTCCATCCTTGGACATCGCTTCTATGCCGTTTTTACATATATTGATGCATACCTGCTTCAGCAGTTCTTTATCCGCAACCACATACGGCAGTTGGAGCTCCGCTTCATAATGGACGTCAATATTGTGCAGGATGGCCTCATTATTAATGATCGGCAAAATTTCCCGAATGACCATGGAAACGTCTACTCGTTTCACATTTAATTCCTTCGGCTTACTGAGCATCAGAAATTCACTTACCAATTCGTTGATCCGATTAATTTCCGTAAGCATTAATTCCGTATATTCATGCTCTCTGAGCAGTCCATGCTCTCTCATCGTTTTTTTCAACACTTGTAAAAAGCCTTTGATCGAAGTTAACGGATTACGAATCTCATGCGCGGTGCCTGCGGCAATTTGACCAATCATCGCCAGACGATCACTGCGCTGCACCTGTTCCTCCAAAGACCGCAGGTTCGAAACGTCTTTAAATAAAATATAAGCACCTACGACTTTGCCCCAATCATCTTTAATCGCACTCGAGTCCAGCAGCAATTCATAGCGTTGATTTTGATTTGTCCAGGAAAAGGCATGGTTTTTTATGACGGCGCCTTCCAATATGGATCTTTGAACGAATTGATATTCCTTCGGAATCGGAGCAAATATTTCATCCAACGGATGCTGCAAAATTTGTTCCCGTTCGACCCCGAGTACCTTGCAGGCTGTGTCGCTTATATCAACCAATCTAAATTCATGATCGATTAAGAGCACCCCTAAATTAATGTCTTTTAAAAAGTTAGCGGAAAACTTGCGAATCAGCTTATCCTTCGAGGAATGCATTAAATCATACAGAACGACCATGTAGCAAAACATTCCTTCCCGGAACTCAATTCGGTAGGTTGCGGCGCTCGAAGAATACATCACACCTGACTTGTCTGCAATCTGAATCTTCGGAAGTGTGTTCGTTTGTGTGAATCCTTTAACCAACAACGATTGGGCGGATTCCGTTTCCGGAGACAGATCACGAAAACCAGTTCCTTTGATTTCTTCAAGGCTGTATCCAAGCTTGACCGTAAAAGCGGTATTACAAAACAGTACCTCCTCATCTTGATCCAGCACGACAACAGACTGAAAACAACATTGATTCAGGTAATTGTAAAGATCCTCCATGGAGGACGGTATTTGCATTAGGAGCGGAAAGGACAAGCTTTTCACCTCTCTCCAATATCTTACATATTATTTTCGATTTCCGAATGCCGTTTCCTCTCTATAAGGTCAATAAAAAAAGCATTCGATTCACTTGTTGAAACAAGCGATTCAAATGCTTCCTCAATATGATATGTAATACCGTGCACCTATCATCGATATTGCGACCCAAGCGCACCTATATCGCCAGCTCAGGCTGGGCGATCCTTCGGCACATGGAAGGTCCTGCTTACGGCTGCTTTCTTCCGAACCTGACCGGGTTCACAGGTTTCCATTGCGAAGGACCCAGCCGTCAACACTACGTGTATAGGCCGTCCTCACATCGACAATACCTCAGATAGGAATTCAACCCCGCTACAGCGGATTGCGGGTTACAGGGCACCGCTACCTCCCCATCTAGCACGGCAAAGACTAGTATATCGGATACAGCACAAAATATCAACCGTCTGCAAAAGTTACCAGTGCTGCCACTAGCCTATAGCTTAGCGTGCATGTTTCGTCAGTCCACCTGTTCATTACGATCCATGTTGCTTTTATCGCTTGTCAGATGGATGGTATAACGCGGCAGCATGTAAGTCAGTTGTTTGTAAACATTTTGTTCGATCGTTTCAATTTCTGCCCTGCTGTAGCCATCTGGTATCCCAAGTTTAATGTACAGGTCGCCCCCGTTAATATTCACCGTGTAGGTTTCGACCTCCTGAATACCGGACAAGGTTTGCTTTATTAATTGTGAGTCATTGCGGTAATTGTGATAACCCGGACTGAGCGGAAAGTTGGGATTGGCATTGGTTAAACCTAAGTATCCATCGTTTCCGTATGTTTTTACTTTATCGTTGTCACGACCGCAGGCAGTACTCATGAGAGCCGTTACCATCAGGATCAGCAGACAAATGATTATTTTTTTCATTCTCATCAATGAAAAAACCTCCCTTGGCTCATAGGATGAACCAACGGAGGCTTGTATATGACTGCGTCATAATGGTAAAAGACGCAAATCTTATAGACCGTATTTCTTTTTGAACTTATCCACACGACCGCCTGCGTCGATAAACTTCTGTTTACCTGTAAAGAATGGATGACACGAAGAGCAAATCTCCACGCGAACATTTCCTTTCACGGAACCCGTTTCAAAGCTGTTCCCACAAGCGCAAGTAACTGTTGTTACTTCGTATTTCGGATGAATACCTTGTTTCATTTCGTTCACCTCTTTCCGCCCTGAGTCTGTAACCGTCGACCCAGAGTAATAGACACATGAGTGAATTATAGCACGATCATATACTTGAAGCAACTTGTTTTATATGGCAGTTTTTCTCGAGTAAATGAATATTAAGCAGCTGTTCCTATACTTCTTTTTACTCCGTCTTAAGAAGCACTGATTTTATTTTTTCGTCCCTGACCTCCGCCTGGCTGGGAATCCAATGAAGCTAAAAACTCCTCATTCGTCTTCGTCTCATTTAATCGCTTCAAGAAGGCGTCGACAAACTCATGGCTGTCCTGCAGCGTTTTACGAAGCGTCCAAATTTTATCCAGATGCTCCTTGCTCATCAGCAGCTCTTCACGGCGTGTACCCGAACGGCGAATATCGATCGCAGGGAAAATACGACGCTCTGCCAGCTTACGATCCAGGTGCAGTTCCATGTTACCCGTACCTTTAAACTCCTCGTAAATGACATCGTCCATTCTAGATCCTGTCTCAACTAACGCCGTAGCCAAAATCGTCAGACTGCCCCCTTCTTCCACATTACGGGCAGAACCAAAAAATCTTTTCGGCCGATGGAAAGCAGCTGGATCGATCCCCCCGGACAGTGTCCGGCCAGAAGGCGGAATGACCAAGTTGTACGCTCTAGCGAGACGTGTAATGCTATCTAACAAAATGACAACATTTTTCTTATGTTCTACTAACCTCAGCGCTCTTTCTAGGACTAATTCGGCTACCTTGATATGATTTTCTGGCAATTCGTCAAAGGTAGAGGCAATGACTTCACCTTTAACAGAACGCTGCATGTCCGTTACTTCCTCGGGACGCTCATCGATCAGCAGCACGAACAATTCCACCTCCGGGAAATTCGTAGATATGCTGTTGGCGATTTGTTTCAGCAGCAGCGTTTTACCGGCTTTGGGAGGCGCGACGATCAAGCCTCTTTGCCCCATCCCTACCGGAGCAAGCAAATCCATGATACGGGTTGCCGGTTGTTCAGGAGAGGTTTCTAATACAATCTGATCTTGAGGATACAGAGGGGTGAGTGCAGGAAAATGCAATCTTTCGGAGGCACTGTTCGGATTTTCACCATTCACCGCTTCAACATGAAGCAGACCGAAGTATCTTTCATTCTCTTTAGGCGGCCGGCACTTGCCGGATACCAAGTCCCCTGTTCGCAAATCA
This sequence comes from Marinicrinis lubricantis, assembly GCF_042658665.1. Taxonomy (NCBI): domain Bacteria; kingdom Bacillati; phylum Bacillota; class Bacilli; order Caryophanales; family Paenibacillaceae; genus Marinicrinis; species Marinicrinis lubricantis. The sequence continues at coordinate 157,048 of NZ_JBHSQV010000186.1, read as the reverse complement.
AACTTTCGAATCTGAGAGGCGGAAATGTAAATATCCTCTGGACTAGGCAAATAGTTAATCGGTCTAAGAAAACCATAGCCCTCCGGCAATATTTCTAATACACCTTGCATAAACATAAGTCCGCTTTGCTCTGCCTGAGCTCTTAATATCGCAAAAATAAGTTCTTTCTTTTTTAATTGACCATAATATTGAATTTGATATTTTTTTGCTAGAGCATAAAGTTCTGTCAGTTTGAGTGCCTCTAGGTCGGCAAGCGATAACTGGGAACTCTCCATATGCATTACACCACACTTAATCTAGAAATTTATTTATTATATAGCATTGCCTTGTCGCTTATACCTTATTCATTCTTCCTTTTTTCTCCATACTTCGGCTCCGAGCATGGTTAAATTCTCAACAAGTTGATCATAACCCCTGTCAATGTATTCCAGACCCGTAATTTCAGAAACACCTTCATCGGCAGTCAATGCGGCAATCACAAGTGCTGCACCGGCCCTTAAATCGGTAGCTTTGACTTTGGCAGCGTTTAATTTTGAATATTGTATGATCGCAGACCTGCCTTCGAGCTTAATATCTGCACCCATGCGAATCAATTCGGGAATATGCTTATAACGATTGCTGTATACATAATCGGTAAGAACACTAATGCCCTCTGCTTGAGTTAACAGGCTTGTCATGGGCGATTGCAGGTCTGTAGCAAAACCGGGATATACGAGAGCTTTTACATCGATTCCCTCATAGCGAGGTTGTCCAATAATTCGAATCGATTCATCCATTTCTTGAACCTGAACACCCATCTCAAGAAGCTTTGCCGTTACGGCTTCCATATGCTTCGGTATAATTTGATCAATAACAACATCTCCACGCGTAGCAGCCGCTGCAATCATATAAGTACCGGCTTGAATGCGATCGGGTATGATGGAATGCCTGCAGCCCTGCAAAGCTTGTACACCTTGAATGCGGATCGTTTCGGTACCGGCGCCAGCAATTCTTGCGCCCATGGAGTTCAGTAATGTAGCTACATCTATAATTTCAGGCTCTTTAGCCGCGTTTTCAATAATTGTGGTTCCTTTTGCCCTTGAGGCTGCCAGCATAATATTGATCGTTGCACCGACGCTGACAACATCCAGATAAATTTTTGCTCCAGTCAGTTGTTTAGCTTTGATGTGTATAGCGCCCTTCTCATTCGTTACTACAGCACCTAATGCTTCAAATCCTTTAATATGTTGATCGATTGGCCGCGGTTCAAAGTTGCATCCGCCGGGCAGACCGACAACAGCTTCACCAAAACGACCCAGCAGTGCCCCCATTAAGTAATAGGATGCTCTAAGCTTTTTTACATTGCCATTTGGAAGCGGTACAGAAATCGCCGAAGATGGATCAATCCACATGGATTCACCTTCGAACTTTACGGAGCAACCGAGCTCCTCCAGCAGTTCTTGATAAATCATCACATCACTGAGTTTGGGCATATTGTCCAAAATGACTTGAGATTCAGCTAAAATAGCTGCAGGGATAAGAGCGATTGCACTATTCTTGGCACCGCTAATGCGAACCGTTCCCTTGAGGGGCCGGCCTCCGGTGACCATCAATTTTTCCAGCATGTTTACTTGTCCTCCCCCGAGGGTTTAAGTCGTAACTCCCAAGTGCCATTTTATATGGGTTTAGCAAAAAAAGAAAGGGGGAATTCATCAAGAACGGTTTCTTCGATGAATTCCCCCTTGTTTTTAGAGCATATCCAATGCAATATGCATATTTTATGCTTGATTGCTGCTGCCGAACAGTTTAATTTTGGAACGAACGACCTCGATCATTGCATTCCGAGCAGGTGTTAAATATTTACGAGGATCATATACGTTAGCATCTTTATTCAATACTTCGCGGATAGCATCGGTGCAAGCCACTTGGTTTTCGGTGTTTACGTTGATTTTGCCAACGCCTGCTTTAATGGATTGTTGAATCGCATCATCAGGTACACCGGAACCGCCATGAAGCACGATTGGTACAGGAACAGCCTTTGCAACCTCTTCGATAATATCGTAGTGGATTTTAGGCTCGCCTTTATACATACCGTGTGCAGTACCGACAGCGATTGCCAAGCAGTCTACGCCAGTTTCTTCGTAGAAACGGATCGCTTCTTCAGGTTTTGCAAGCGCAGCGTGTGCCTCGTCCACAGCGATGTCATCCTCAACGCCGCCGATTGTACCGAGCTCTCCTTCAACGGAAACGCCCATGGCATGTGCCGCTTTAACAACTTCCTTGGTCAAGCGAATATTTTCTTCCAATGTATAGTGAGATCCGTCGAACATAACAGAAGAGAAGCCGGCGCGGATACATTGCATAGCCACTTCAAAGCTGCTGCCGTGATCTAAGTGAAGAGCGATCGGAAGTCCCGATTTCTCAGCTGCTGCTTTCGCAATTGCGACAGTAAATTCTAATCCCATGTATTTAATCGCGCCTTCGCTGACACCATAAATAAATGGGGATTTTTCTTGAATTGCAGCTTCCATGATGGCTTGCGCAAATTCAAGGTTATTCATGTTAAACTGGCCTACTGCAAATTTGTTTGCTTTTGCTTTAGGCAAAAACTCGTTCATCGATACCAATGGCATGATTTCTTTTCCTCCTTCAACTGTTTCCGAAAATAACACGCCTTTTATTATACCACAGCCAAGCAAGGAATGGTATGAGGCTTGTCACAAAACAGGAAACTTTAAGTAATATTCATCTTGACCTGTCCAACCTTAATTACTTTTCCCCATTACTTATCGGGTAAATCATATACGATCCTTGAAACGGGCAAAAAAAATAGCCCTGGGTTAGGGCTATTCATTACACAGAGCAACCATGATTAAGATGTCCATTGACCGCTGAACGCAGCTCATCAATGTCGAAAGGCTTGGTGAAGTGCATAAGTGCGCCAAGGTCAGTCGCCTCTTTTATCATGTCTAATTCACCATACGCCGTCATCATGATGACTTTAATTTCCGGGTTCCATTCTTTAATATGTTTCAAAATCTCGAGCCCGTCCATTCCCGGAATTTTCATATCCAGCAGCACCAATTCCGGTTTTTCCTTCTTTACGATCTCGAGCGCCGCTTTGCCATTTGAGGCTTGGAACGTCTCGTACCCTTCACTGCTGAAAACCTCTGTCAGCAAAATGCGTATTCCGTTCTGATCGTCGACAATCAGCAGTTTTTTCTTCTCACCGCTCCCCATGATATTACCTCCAAACAGAGATGGTTGACCGCATCTTTTTTTGCAGCTATCTGCGTTATCTTAAAAGTAAGTTCGCCACAAAATTGGGATTTCCTTCTGTAAGGAAAATAATATGCATGTTTTTGACAAAAACATCCTGTTATTCAGATGCTTTAGGCTTGCTTCTTTAATTCGAGCGCTGCCCGTACGAAGTTCTTAAACAATGGCTGAGGTCTGTTAGGTCTGGATGTAAATTCTGGGTGGAATTGAACCGCCAGAAACCATGGGTGATCCTCGAGTTCGACAATTTCAACCAAACGACCATCAGGTGATGTGCCGGAAATTTTTAATCCAACGCCTTCCAGCAGCTCACGATATTCATTGTTAAACTCATAGCGGTGTCTATGCCGCTCATAAACCAGCTCGTCCTCATAGCACTTCATCGCCAATGAACCTTCGGCAATCTTGCAAGGATAAAGTCCTAATCTCATCGTGCCGCCAAGATCTTCAATATCCTTTTGCTCTGGAAGCAGATCGATGACAGGATACGATGTGGTTGGATTTATTTCAGAGCTGTTCGCCCCTTCCAGCTTGGCTACCGATCTTGCATATTCAATGACAGCTACCTGCATACCCAAGCAGATTCCAAAGAAAGGAATTTTATTTTCTCTCGCATAGCGAATCGCTGATACTTTGCCCTCAATACCGCGATCACCGAATCCTCCAGGCACGAGAATACCGTCAACGCCCGCTAAAATCTCACCTACGTTATCGTCGAACAATTCCTCTGCGTTAACCCACCGGATTTTCACTTCGGCATTGCAATCGAAACCGGCATGACCTAAAGACTCCACAATGCTTAAATAAGCATCATGCAGAGCGACGTATTTCCCTACTATGGCGATTTCAGTCGTTTTCTCCAAATTCTTGACTTTATGAACAAGACTTTCCCATTCCGTCATATCCAAAGCTCGATTCGGCAGCTTCAAGTGATTCACTACAATTTCATCCAAGCCCTGATCTCTAAGCATAAGCGGAACTTCATATAATGTATCAGCGTCGATGCACTCAACGACAGCGTTCGAATCAATATCGCAGAACAGCGCCAGTTTCCGTTTCATTTCATCCGTGAGCGGATGCTCTGTGCGGCAAACAATCACTTGCGGCTGAATACCGATGCTTCTTAACTCCTTTACGCTGTGTTGGGTAGGCTTTGTCTTCACTTCACCCGCAGCTTTAAGGTAAGGAATTAAGGTGACATGAATATACATGACGTTCTCGCGACCGACTTCGCTTTTAATTTGACGAATCGCTTCAAGAAACGGCAAACTCTCGATATCCCCTACGGTGCCGCCGATTTCGGTAATAACGACATCCGATCCCGCTTCTCTAGCAGCGCGATATACTCGATCCTTGATCTCATTCGTAATGTGAGGAATCACTTGCACCGTTCCGCCTAAGTATTCGCCTCTGCGCTCCTTCGTGATGACCGAGGAGTATACTTTCCCCGTCGTTACGTTGCTGTTTTTCGATAAATTAATATCGATAAACCGCTCATAGTGCCCTAAATCCAGATCCGTCTCTGCACCGTCATCCGTAACGAATACTTCCCCATGCTGATAAGGACTCATCGTTCCAGGGTCCACGTTAATGTACGGATCGAACTTCTGGATCGTTACCTTAAAGCCCCTGTTTTTTAACAATCTTCCTAAAGAAGCAGCCGTAATCCCCTTTCCAAGGGAAGAAACAACTCCTCCGGTCACAAAAATGAACTTTGCCACGATCTGTTAACCTCCTAGCACACCGCATTGTTCTGTCTATTTTTTCCCTTGGGGACTAACATCATTTCCTCCAAATAGAGGATTCCGAATGGTGGAAATGCAGCTGTTTGGACGAGGGTGTATATATTATAATGGCCCAAACAAACCATAAACCCACGAAAAAATCAGCTTTTCGCGGGAATATTGTGAAAACCTGCGCTCCTCATGCTTCGCACCTTCATGATCATCACAGGTTATTTACTTCTGAAACCGTCTGTAAAACCTGGTTCAACGACTCATCATTTGAAGCTCATCGAACGAAAATGTTTTATGGCCAAAACCGATTTATTTAAAGCGGCCCTGCCAAATGCAGACTTATCCATTTTTTCTTGGTAAAAAAAATAAAGTACTCCCGTAAGAACGAGGCACTTTAATTTGTTCCAAATCGAAAATACATGTTCGATGTACCTATTTACGATTAGACACTTATTTAGCCCATGCAATAGTTTACTCTCTGCACTTGGCCCTGTCAAGAGAAGAGAGAGGAATTAGTCCTCTTCTTCATCGAAGGTAAGATCTTCTTCCTCTTCTTGATCTTCTTCCTCGTCGTCAATCAATTCTTCATCCAGTTCTTCCAGCTCTTCATCCATATCTTCGTCGACTTCTTCATCCGCAAATTCTTCTTCCTCTTCCTCGTCGTCCACAGCATCGTAATCCACGTCTTCATCGTCGCTGCCTTCATATTCCTGCTCGTCTTCGAACAATTCCTCATCTATATCATCATCGTCGTCGTCGTTAATGATACGCGGACGTGAAGCACTCATTGGATCATCTGCCTTCTCAAGCGGATACCATCTCTTGAGTCCCCATAGGTTATTGCCTACACAAGCAAAGCGTCCGTCGATATTGATTTCCGTGTACAACTGGGCGATGACATCTAAAACTTCTTCCTCAGGAATCCCTTTGATTTTTGCCACTTCCTGCATGAGATCCCGATAATAAAAAGGCGTATTCGCGGCCTTTAATATAAGGAAAGCCAGATCAACCATCGGCATTTCTCGAGCTTGTTCGTCCGTAATTTTCAGAGTGTATTCGCTGCTCACGCATTACACTTCCTTTCCAAGTGATATACGACTCTTTCGTCAACTATGTAATATATCATCCTTAAGTAAACCTTATTTTTTCCAAAAATGCAACTCCGCCTTTAAATCCATAAGATACCATATGCAGCCATAGTCAAACGCCAGCTTTATCAGCTTAACCATCATGTCTTTTCCTATACTGTCCTTCGGTGTAATTGCCACATCTATTCATCGATATGATCAATTTGCCAATAAGCTGCCTTTCGCCGATTCAAGACATTGCATGCAATTAGACAATGATTCCGTCACGAGAACTAAAAAAAAGCGAAGACAATGTCCCCGCTAAGACTGTATCCCAGGCCAGGCGATTCCGGTCAATAACCGAAGCTTTAAGCCCGAAATTCTTCTCCTTTCATCTTATGGACCTGCATCATAAACGGATACCGTTATTTGCCCATTCTGAGGAAATAAGGCCGTTGGCTTAGTCCCTGCCACCAGCTCCCACATAAAATACTGCATATCTGACACTTAATTGGGGAGGGAGATGCTTTGGATTATTACAGGTGGCTGCATCATATGAATTCCCTTCTGAAGCAAAAAAAGGCCTCTTCCGCACGCCAAATCGTGCAGTTCAAAAGCAAGAAGGAATATCAAAAGTGCTTACATCGTTTAAAGCAGTTAAAACGAAGCCTGTCCCACCTCCAACACATCCATCCTCTCGCATTCATTCATTCGTTCATGTTTCCTCTGCAGCTTCCTGATGTGTTCGATGCGCTGCCGAGTATTCGAAGCATTGAACCAGACCGCAAGGCCAAGGTACACGCCTTCCCTTCCTCCGTTGAAGTTATTTCGGAAAAGCCATTCATTCCCTGGGGAATCCATCAAATTAGAGCTCCTAAGGCTTGGCGTAAATCGATGGGAGAGGGAGTCCACGTCGCGGTTATCGATACAGGCATCAATTATAACCATCCTGATTTAAGACATTCGATCTCAAGTGGAATCAATGTGCTCCGTCGCTTTCATCTCCCCATCGATGACAATGGGCACGGTACGCATATTGCCGGCACGATTGCTGCCTCTTCCCGCGGATCCGGGATGCTCGGTGCAGCTCCCCAGGCGATTATCCACCCTGTGAAGGCATTTGACATGAACGGAAGCGCCTATATATCCGATATTATCTTAGGATTGGATTGGTGTGTACGCCACCGCATACAAGTCATTAATATGAGCTTCGGCATGAAGGAGAAAAGCAGCGCCCTGATGGCAGCAATTCAAAGAGCCGTGGACGCTGGATGCATTGTGCTGGCATCTTCGGGAAATGACGGAAAGCGAGGCGAGATTGACTATCCAGCCCGATTCGCAGAAACGATATCTGTCGGTGCCACGAACACGGATCGAAAAATCGCCAAATTCAGCAACCGCAGCGCGGATGTTGATATTTATGCGCCGGGAGAGCAGATTTTGTCCACATGGACTCGGCACCATTATAATGAACTGAGCGGCACTTCCATGGCTACATCCCATGTCACCGGTGTCATCGCACTGATGCTTGCTGTCAAGCCCGGTCTTACGCTGAAGCAGCTCAAATGGAAACTGCGGAAGCATGCTTCGCCCCTTAAAACGATCGCCCGAACAAAACAAAAGACCGCAGGCGAAGTCCATGCGCTGCGGGCTGTAGACAGCTTGCTTCTTCGCAAGAAGAGCAAGCGAAAATAACCATATTACATTTGTTCTGGTGCAGAAACACCGATAAGCTTCAAGCCGTTGACCAAAACGGTCCTTACAGCATCCAATAGGGCCAATCTAGCTTGTGTTAACGCTGTATCGTCAGTAATCACTCTTTCCGCTTTATAATAACTGTGGAACTGGGAAGCCAATTCATAGATGTAACGAACGATGCGATGCGGAGCAAGCTGCTCCGCCGCAGCGGTAATTTCCTCGCTGAACTGCGCCAGCTTATCCAATAAATCGAACTCCGATTCCTTGCTTAATAAAGACAGATCCAGCGGACCTTCTAAAACTCTGTCAATTCCCTGCTCAGCAGCTTGCCTGAAAATACTGCATATCCGTGCATGAGCATACTGAACATAATAGACAGGGTTTTCATTCGACTTGGAGACGGCCAGATCCATATCGAAATCCAGATGCGAGTCGGTACTGCGCATCGTGAAGAAATAGCGGGTCGCGTCCACGCCTACCTCATCCATTAAATCCTCTAACGTCACCGCTTTGCCTGTCCGTTTGGACATCTTCACCTTTTCCCCATCCTGGTAAAGGCTGACCATCTGCGCAATGAGCACGACCAAGCGATCTGGTTCATAGCCTAAAGCCTGCATGGCCGCTTTCATTCTCGGAACATAGCCGTGGTGATCAGCACCCCAAATATTGATAAGGCGGTCAAAGCCGCGTTCAAACTTATCTTTATGGTAGGCAATATCAGGAGTCAAATAAGTAAAGCTGCCATCATTTTTAATGAGTACCCGATCCTTGTCGTCCCCGTATGGAGTCGTTCTCAGCCACGTTGCTCCTTCTTCCTCAAACGTCTGTCCCTTCTCCTTCAGCTCCTGCAAAATGCTTTCCGTCTTTCCTGTCTCATAAAGAGAAGTTTCGCTGTACCATACGTCAAAATGAACACCGAAACGAGCTAAATCGCGCTTAATCTTTGCAAGTTCCTTCTCCAGGCCATAAGATCGGAAGAAAGCCGTGCGTTCTTCTGCAGGCAGTTCCAGCAGAGAGTCGCCTTTCTCGGCAGCCAGCTCCTGGGCGAACCCTTTAATATCTTCCCCGTAATAGCCGTCCTCCGGCATCTCAGCCTCCTTGCCGAGCGCCTGAAGGTAACGCGCCTCAATTGATGCAGCCAAATTCAAAACCTGATTTCCAGCATCATTAATATAGTATTCGCGGGAGACATCGTAACCTGCGAAATCAAGTAGATTGCATAGAGCATCACCTACAGCGGCCCCGCGAGCGTGCCCGAGATGAAGACTGCCCGTCGGATTGGCGCTGACGAACTCGACCTGCACTCTCTCTCCTTTACCCGCATGGCTCCGTCCGTATCCTTCGCCTGCGGAGCGAACCTCCTCAATGACCTTATGCAGGTACTGCTTATTCATATAGAAGTTGATAAAGCCCGGACCAGCGATATCGACCTTCTCAACATAAACCTTCTCCCCTTGGATGTGGCCTACGATCTGCTCCGCAATACTCCGTGGATTGGATTTTGCAATGCGTGTAAGCTGCATCGCAATGTTCGTCGAGAAGTCGCCGTGGCCCTTTTCCTTCGGGACTTCCAGATGAATCTCCGGTACGGCATCTTGCTCTACCCAGCCAGCCTTCACGACCGCCTGCATAATTTCGTCCTTCAAGCCATTCTTGACTTTTTCCAACACATTCACGATTGATGACCCTCCTGTATATGTAACGTTAATTCCACATTGCCTGCATGCTCCTCATGAATGAGCAAATCATAAGACCATGCCAAGGTTCCGATGCCTTGTACGAGGCGATTATGGATGTGGTGCGTAACCGTTGCAAGATTCAAGCGACCTTGCGGTAACGTATAATAACCGCCGCAGGATTGTCCGTGTATGAACGATTGCCTGGATTCGATATCCCCATGGCGTGTCACTGTGATCTCCTGTTCCGTCACTTTGATCGTCGTCGCAGTCCGTCCCATCGCCTCATCTGTCTCCTCGTACCGAATGTACAGTGAAGATTCTTTGGGATATATCCATCCGTCTACTATAGTCGACCAAGCTTCTCCATCCTGCCTGCTGTCAATCCGAATCTGTACAGGCTGCCCTGCTTGCGACATGCTACATAGCCTCCTGAATAAGAAAAGATTATCATATTGTACCATAGATGAGCCGCGCTGTTCTATAGAGTATCATATCCGCTTTGACCGCCCAACGCAATGATTCAAGATCCTCTCTGATTTAAAATAACTAGCCTTCATAAAGCGAGCTTCAAAGTTTAATTCCTTCCCGCGCGAATGAGATTAAGGTTGGTGTCTAAACCATATTTCTATTCTAATTAAAGCCCTTGATAATCAAAAATTTGATGGGGTTGGATTGGATACCCGGATTTGGATTACAAAAAAAGTCCTGCATTCACACAAAGCAAATGCAGGACTTCAGTCCAACTACTTCACAAATCCAAGCAGCATTTCACGAATGAGCTTGGAGGCAACAATTTGGGTCTGTTCCGACGAATCGTATACCGGTGCTACTTCCACGACATCGGCACCGACGACGTTCACCTTCGATCGGGCGATGGCATGCACTGTTGCAAGCAATTCTTTAGACGTGATACCTCCCGCTTCCGCTGTACCTGTTCCCGGCGCAGCAGATGGATCAAGCACGTCGATATCAATCGTTACATAAACCGGACGACCTTCCAGCTCTGGCAAAGCTTTCATCAGCGGTTCCAGCACATCAAACGGATAAAAATGAATGTTCTTTCTGGCATATTCGAATTCTTCCTTCGTGCCGGAACGAATGCCGAATTGATAAATATTGCTGCCGCCCATCAGCTCGGCCGCCTTCCGAATTGGAGTCGAGTGAGACAGCGGCTCCCCTTCGTATTGCTCTCGAAGATCTGCGTGAGCATCAATATGAATGACCGCCAAATCGGGGTACTTCTTGTATATTTCGCGGATGACCGGCCAGCTGACGAGATGCTCACCGCCAAGACCGATCGGCATCTTCCCATCCTTCAGCAGTCCCTCAACGTATTCTCCGATGATTTCCAAGCTGCGTCCCGCATTACCGAATGGCAGCAGCAGATCCCCCGCATCGAAATAACGAATCTCATCGAGCGTGCGGTCTAGATACGGACTGTATTCTTCAAGTCCAATAGAGACCTCGCGAATACGGGCCGGACCAAAACGCGAACCTGGCCGGAAGCTGACCGTGAAATCCATCGGCATTCCGTAGATGACAGCTTGAGCAGATGCGTAGTCTTCACTGCTCGCGATAAAAATATTGCCGGAGTAGGCTTGATCCAAACGCATAGTAGCTTGTCTTCCTTCCTACGTCTATTTGCAAAGATCCTCAACGAACTTCGGCAAAGCAAATGCTGCCTTATGCAGTCGAGGCGTATAATATTTCGTATCAATTTCCGGAATTTGCGCCTCATCGACTTCCAGCGGATCGTATTTCTTGCTTCCCATCGTGAAGGTCCACAGTCCGCTTGGATAGGTCGGAATATTCGCCTGATATACGCGAACGATCGGGAAAATTTCCTTCACGTCTTTATTCACACTGCGAATTAAATCCGCTTTGAACCATGGATTATCTGTCTGTGCCACGAAAATGCCGTCTTCCTTCAGCGCATCATAAATGCCCTGGTAGAACCCTTTCGTAAACAGCTCTACTGCTGGACCTACCGGTTCTGTCGAATCGACCATAATGACATCATACGTATTTTTATGGTCATGGATATGCATATAACCGTCATTAACAATGACTTCAACCCGCGGATTGTCCAGTTCGCCTGCGATTTCCGGCAAATACTTCTTGGAATACTCAATCACCTTGCCGTCAATTTCAACAAGCACTGCTTTCTCTACCTGCGGATGCTTCAACACTTCGCGGATGACTCCACCGTCTCCGCCGCCGACCACCAGCACGTGCTTTGGATCAGGATGTGTATATAGTGCCGGATGGGCCACCATCTCATGATATACGAATTCGTCCTTAACGGTGGTCATGACCATGCCGTCCAGTACGAGCATACGTCCGAATTGTTCCGTATCAATAATCGCCAAATCTTGAAACTCCGTTTTTTCCGTCACGAGAGTCTCTTTAATTTTTGCTGTAATGCCAAATGTCTCCGTCTGTTTCTCCGTATACCAAAGCTCCATCTTCATTCCTTCTTTCTCATTGAACTCTTTCATCAGAGCCATGCCCTACACAAGGAAATGACTTGCCAGCAAGCCTTTCGCAAAAGGCGGGACAGCCCCGTCTAGCCCTGCTGCGATACATAAGCGGATCTTTACCCCAGAATTCCCTATTTGCCTTGCAATCATCCAACGGGTAAGGATCTTTCGTCACTACCAGATCACATCCCTTAGTATTATAGATCAATCATGCAAAAATGCAATCATATCCAGTGTTGCCAAGGAAAAATCCAATCAAATGTACGAACGATTTTCTACAATTCATCCGGGTGCAATGTATAGCAAAAATAACAATCAACCATACTGGTAATTGAAGGAACTTTGCCGCTGCAGAAAGGAGCGCCTCTTCATGACTGAACTGCATAACACCGTCCCTGAAGAAGGATCGGAATCCGCACCCACTATCCCTAAACCGAATAAGTCTTTTCGCCTCCTCAAGCGCTGCTCTTCCTTTTTGGCGTTCGGTTTCATCGCCTGCTTTTTGGTCTCAGGGTGCTTTTTGCTCTATTTAAGAGGACAAGCCCTGCCAGTCACATACATACCGCAAACGTCACAAATCATCGATATAAATGGAAAAGTCATCGATGAATACTATTCCGGTCAAAATCGGCAGCTCGTTCCGCTGGAGGAAATATCCCCTTATTTAGTTCAGGCTACCTTAGCGATCGAGGATCAGCGTTTCTTTGACCATTTTGGGTTGGATGTTAAAGGATTAACCCGTGCGGCTCTAGTCAATTTACAGCATATGGACAAAGTGCAAGGCGCCAGCACAATTACCCAACAGCTTGCTAGAAATTTATACTTAAACCATGAAAAGTCGTGGACTCGGAAATTCAAAGAAGCGATGTATTCACTCCAGCTGGAGATGAAGTACAGCAAAGAAGAAATTTTAGAGATGTACTTGAATGAGGTATATTACGGCCATTCCCTATACGGTGTTCAAACCGCCGCACAGGCCTACTACGGAAAAGATGCCTCCGAGCTGTCTTTAGCGGAAAGCGCACTGCTCGCAGGCGTGCCGAAAGGACCGGCCTACTATTCTCCCTATTTGAATAAAGAAAACGCGATTGAACGGCAACACGTCATTTTGCAAAAAATGGTCGATCTCGGATACATTACGAAGCAGGAGCAGCAGCAGGCATTAGATGAACAGCTTGAATTCAAGCCTTTAGAAGGACCTAAGCCTTCCCTAGCCCCCTATTTTCGGGATTATGTACGAAGCATTGCCGTAGACGAACTCGGCCTGGACGAAAAAATGTTCGACGAAGGCGGCATTAAGGTGTACACCACGTTGGATCTATCGATGCAGGCAGCTGCAGAAGAAGTTGTCGCTAAATATATGGATGGGGCTGAACCGCAGGCCGCTCTTGTTGCCATCGATCCTCGAAACGGCTATATTAAAGCCATGATTGGCGGGAGGAAATACGAAGAATCTACATATAATCGGGCGCTCAGCGGCTCCAGGCAGCCTGGTTCGGCCTTCAAGCCGTTTGTTTATTTAACGGCGCTGCAGCACAACGATTTCACAGCAACTCATACGTATAAAAGCGAACCCACCGCTTTCACATATGACAATGGAAAGAAAACGTATATGCCCAGCAATTTTGCGAACAAGTATCCGAATAAGGAAATCGATCTAAGATACGCCATCGCCCACTCAGATAACATTTACGCCGTACACACCATTATGGATGTCGGTGCCGAAGAGGTTGTCAAAACCGCTCAGGCGCTCGGCATATCCAGCAAATTAAGGGCGCTCCCTTCCCTTGCTTTAGGAACGTCACCCGTGAGTCCGTTGGAAATGGCTTCCGCTTACGGTACGATCGCAAATCAAGGCGTACGTATGAAGCCAATAGCCATTCTCAAAATCGTTGACGCACAGGGCAATGTGCTATATGAAGCGGAGACTACGCATGAGCAGGTCGTTGCTCCGGAGCACGCATACGTGCTGACTTATTTAATGGAAAGCGTATTTGAAAACGGTGGGACGGGCAGCCGTGTCGCTCATCTGATGAAACGACCCGTTGCCGCTAAAACAGGCACGACCGACAGCGATGCGTGGATGGTTGGATTCACCCCGGAACTGGCCACAGCCGTATGGGTCGGCCATGACAAAGGCCGTGTCATCAGCTCTGCAGAATCCACTTTAGCTGCACCGATTTTCGCGGAATTTACCGAAAAGGCACTGGAGGCGATTCCTCCAAAGCTGTTCCCCATTCCGGAAAATGTCGTGCATGTTTACATTGATCCAGAAAGCGGATTGCTCGCTACGCCTGATTGCCCAGACGCCCGGTTGGAGGCTTTCGTTCGCGGGACGGAACCTTCCGAATATTGTACTGCACACAGTCCCGAACCACCCGCAGAAGACCCTGAGGTCACAGACGAGTCCCAAAAGCAGCGATCTTGGCTGGAGGATTTGAAGCGTTGGTGGAATGATTAATGCACCGCTAAACAAGCGAAAAGAGGCAGACGCTCAGAGCGCCTGCCTCTTTTCTGTCCTAGTGTGTGATGCCGAAACATCTTTCACCATTTTATATGAAAAATTTCGAACGTACAACCCTATCCAACGATTTCTACCTTCGCGTTCGAACGAAAACGAATTACTTTCGTTCGAACAATCATTCAAAGAAATCGTTGGATTTCCTTTACTCTTCTACCTTCGCGTTCAAACGAAAATGAATTACTTTCGTTCGAACAATCATTCAAAGAAATCGTTGGATTGCCTCCAAGAAATCACTGCTGCTCAGACCCTTCACCTTCGAGCTGATCTTTAATTTCCTGCGGTGTCCGTTCCCATATATCTGCATTGTTGTCGATCAATACTTGACGAAGAAGCCCTTTCTCCTTCGTGCCCAAACCATCAAGAATGACTTTTCTCTTTAGTGCGCGGTCCATCAAATTCACGTGCTGGGCAAGAATTTTCCATCCTCTTCTCGCCTCCGTGTCGATCAACATCTCGCATGCGGTTAATCCGGCATAATAGGCGCCTTGCTCCGTGCGATCTACCGCCACCCAGACGAGCCACACCGTCCGACCGTTTGGAACCTCTGAGCGTTCTGTCAGAAATTTGATTCTCCGCTCCACCTTGCTCTTGGCGTGCAATGCGCCTAAGTCAATATACGCCTCGTCGCCATCAATAATCACACTGGATAAATTGCTCAAGTCGATCATACCCGAGCCAAACCCTTGATGTGCGTTTTTTTTCGTTGAAATAATATTCAGTGAAAGCTTTTTGTTATCCATCATTTCGCACCCTTCACTCTACGCTTTTCTACCATTATAGCTGATAACCCCCCTACAATTCATCTTTTTGCACAAGAAGTTTTCATTCCCGAGACTAATCTATTCTTGTCCCGCATATACATGCAACAGATGCTTGTCAACGAGGTGAAATGGATGAAGGAATCGAGCTTAAAGCTGCGAAAAAAATTCGTATTTCCGGCCGTGGTAATCCTCCTCACCGCTGCGGTGCTTTCTTATGTTGTGCCTGAGGCCAAGCCTGAACAAGCTGCCTACCAAAATGCACCGATCACGCAGCAGCCAGGACAAGGGATGGGACTGAATAACGTTCCGCCCGCACCGGATACGGTCATTACCCCTGAGAAGCCCAAACCAGTCGCACTAAGTCAGCGGATTGTCGAGTACCATCTGAATGTGGAGCTGAACGAACAGGATAAATCGTTAATCGGTACAGAGACTCTCACATGGAAGCACCCCGGTTCAGAGCCTGTAAGGGAAGTGTATTTGCATCTGTATGCCAATGCCTTTGAATCGAAGAACACCACCTTCTATAAGGAATCCGGGGGACAGCTTAGAGCTGATAAAATGCAGGAAGACTCATTCGGAGGCATACAAATCACGTCGATCCAAACGACAGACGGAGATGAGCTGAAGCATAGAGTCCAGTATGTGCAGCCGGATGACGAAAATCCGGACGACCATACGTTGCTGAAGGTTCGTTTGCCGGACGATGTACAGCCTAACGAGAAACTCACTTTGCAAATCGGATTTGAAGTAGAGCTTCCTCGCGTCTATGCCCGCATGGGTTATGCGGATGACTTTATTATGGCGGGTCAATGGTTCCCAAAAATCGCGGTATATGAACCGAAAGGCACCAGAGGGCGGACGGATGAAGGGTGGAATCTGCACCAATATCACGGCAATTCGGAATTTTATTCCGACTTCGGAATCTATAATGTCAAAATCAACGTCCCTTCTAATTACATCGTTGCCGCAACGGGCTTCCCTGCCTCGAAGACCAAAGTAGCCGAAAACCGTAAAATCTACCACTTCTACGCCGACGACGTACACGACTTTGCATGGGCGGCTTCTCCCAACTTTCTTTATGAAGAAATGTCGTTCTCTTCCTCAGCGGTACCAGGCATGAAAATCAAGCTATATTTGGATCCTTCTCACAAAGAGCTGAAAGACCGCTACTTCTACGCAGCCAAAAAAGCGATAAGCAGCTACAGCAAGTGGTATGGTACATATCCTTACTCGACCTTATCGATTGTCGTCCCTCCTGCCGGGGCAAACGGTGCGGGAGGCATGGAATATCCGACACTCATTACAGGGTGGGCAGCCGATGAGGCCAATCCTGGTTATGAGCTGGAGCGCGTCATCGTCCACGAGATTGGTCATCAATACTGGTATGGCATGGTGGCCAGCAATGAATTTGAAGAAGCCTGGCTGGATGAGGGGTTCACTTCATATGCCGAGGATAAAGTCATGGAGAAGGAATTTGATATTTCGCCTGTTACGCCGGTCGAATCGATTTATATGACCAATCCCGCTCCATTAAAGCTGGATTCATGGCATTATGACAACCATCAGCATTACGCAGACAATGTGTACACAAGAGCCAAGCTGATTTTACTGGCCATAGAGGATGAAATCGGAGAGAACAAAATGCAGCAGGTGCTCCGATCCTATTTTCAGCGATGGAAGTTTAAACATCCGGACAGTACCAGCTTTCAAACGGTACTCGAGCAAGTCACCAAAAAGGAATGGGATCAATTCTTTGAACAATTTGTTTTCGACGGACAAATGGTGGATTATCGTATCGAACAAATCGATACGAAAGTCGTTCAGCAAAACGGACAAAAAGCCTACGAGTCTTCCGTCACCATTACAAGAAACGGCGGCAGCTATATTCCAGTATCCATTCTATTCCGATTTGACGACGGGACGGAGGTCACCAAACTCTGGGAAGGCAAAGAAAAGCAGTTCGTGTTTCGCTTTACTCATTCAGCACCGCTGTCTTGGGCGGGACTGGATCGATCCTACGAACAAACCCTGGAGAACCTCCGAATCAACAATTTCATGAAGGCGGAAGTTCCGAAGGAAGAAGAAACCAAATGGAATATCGGCACTGCGCAAGCATTAGAATTTATATTTGGACTACTGGGATGGTGAGGTGACACGTTTTGAAGCAGTTACTATTACGCGGCTGGCGAACAGCTTACGGGCACCCTTTATTAATACTGATGTTTTACTTTTATCATTTCATCTGGGGCTTCTTCCTTTACCGTTTAATTCGATCGATTACGGTGCCCATTCTGCAGAGGTATCCAGGCGATGTCCTGAACCCTATGGATCTGAAGCTGTACTGGCTTGAATTTCATTTTCGCCTGACAAAAACCGATATGATTGAACCGTATTTATGGGGATTAGGAGGGCTGCTTCTCCTTCGAATGGTACTCACGCCGATTCTTCAATCCGGATTATTTTACACCTTCCACGTGACAGGCCACAGACAGCGCCGTTCCTTCCGAAAAGGTGTCCAAAAATATGCTAAAGTGTTCGCTTTATATTATGGACTCAGGGTAGTGCTGACAGCTGCCCCTCTCTACTGGCTTCTCCCTTTATGGATCGGCAAGCTGCAAACGCACTATGAGCTGCTGCCGTACTTGGAGGAGGTTTGGCTGACTTTCGCACTTTACTTGGTGTATCTCATCTTTTTGAAGCTTATCTTCATGTACAACCAGTTCAGATTACTGACTGAAACTGAGCTGCTCAAAGGCATCACTTCCTTGTCGACCATGCTGCACCGATCCGCTCTTATTAGCGCTGCGGTCTTTGGCGTAGTGATTGCCGCTACATCCTTGTATTTCCTGGCCTCGTGGCTTTGGGCAGGACTGCTTGCAGTCATTTTATATCAGGTCTACCATCTCGTCCGCGTATTATTTCGATTTTGGGAAATCGGCTCGCACTATGAGCTTTGGAAAATGAATCACCAGCAATGATTTTCTCGCCTTATAACGTGAAAAACTAAAGCAAGTTTCAACAAGATGAAATTTTTTTCGAGTGAAAAAGAAGGAAATTGCAATTTAAGGGCGAATACCTCTTCTTTGTGAAAATATACTGCCGAATTCCCTGGAATCAGGGAAACGGGGGAACCACTTCGGGTGAATAGGCTTGATGTTCAGAGCCTTAGGGAACCTTCGACCGAACCCATAAGCTAACCTCGCAGGCATCGGAAGGGGTATTTTGCTTTGAAAAAATATAGCATCATGGTGCTATCGATCGTGCTGCTGCTTGCATTTTCTAGCAGTGCATGGGCAGCATCACCGCTGGAAGAAACCGTAGACGAATTGCTGGGAACAGATTACGAATGGGCTGGAACGACAACCAAAGGCTTCGATTGCTCCGGTTTCACTCAATACGTATTCAAGCAATTCGACATCGAACTACCTCATTCTTCCAGTGCACAGGCCTCCAAAGGAAACCCTGTGGAGAAGAAGGATTTACGTGCAGGCGATCTTGTGTTCTTCAACACGAGCGGAGATGGCATCTCCCATGTTGGGATTTACCTAGGCAATAACAAATTCGTTCATTCTGCTACTGATGACGGCGTCATCATCAGCGATATGAGCGAGAAGTACTATGCTCAGCGTTATGTGAAAGCCCGCCGAGTGCTGGGTAAATACCTGTATGACCGGATCGCTGTGGAACAACCGCAACAATAGAATATGAATGTATATGATCTACATAACAGACAAAAAACACAGCTCCAAGGGAGCTGTGTTTTTTGTTCATAACGAACCGCCTGCCCGATTATATCGTCCATTGATCGTGAATGATTCCAACGAGATACCAAGTACCGTCCAGTTGTTCAAAGGCAAGGCGGAGACTTCTCCAATCCATTCCCTCTGCTTCCTCTTCGATTCCCCGAATATGGAATTCCACGATGTGCGCTTCAGGATAAGCCTCAAACGCATTGTTGGCAGTCGTCCCTTGTCCGATTCTGCGGTTGAAGCTCGTTTCATCTGGCTGTGAAAAGTCTACATCAAATATAAATTGCTCATAGTATCCGCTAAAAGTCGCTTCAATCGGCTCTCCCGATCCATCATAATGTCCCCAAACCCTCATTTCCCTACTAACGCTCTCGGAGACCAATTGATCAGCGGAAAGCGTAATGTCCTGATCCAAATACACGAAAGCGTATGGACTCAATCGAACCCCTTTTTCCGGATGGACCATGCTGGACAGCTGATTAAAATTTTGTTCCTTCAATAACTGTACGGCTTCCATCGCCCTTTCCGTCACAATCTGCTCATCCGTTGCTCCCGAATCGGCATTTTCATTCGGAACGGCCTGCTCGTTGGTCAGCGAAATGCCTTGTTCATTCGAGTTATTATGGAATGAGGAACAAGCTGGGAATGTGATCAGTGCGATAAGCAGCAACAAAGCAACGGCGTTTTTCATTAATTACTCCTCCCACCATCATGTTGTTTTTTCCGTTACTGGACTGTTATGTATGGATACGCGTACGACAAAGCAAAGTTGCTATTGAAGTTTTTCCCATACCATCCTGATTTATTCCATATAAAAAACCGCTTCAGCCGAAGCGGTTTCGTCTCATATTAAGGAGATGACTCGTAAATCCTGTCCATCGTGCACCGTGATGTGGTGAAGCTGATGAACGTAAGTAATTTTACCGCTTCCGACCTCTATTTCAGGATCCTCACCCAATGCATAGAAAATATCATCAGCCAATGTCGCCGCACATTTATGTTGTTCATCTTCTGCAAGATGCGACCAATGGAATTCTGACATTTCAAACATCTCATAAAATTTATCTATTTTCGAAATGGCCTCGGTCAGTTCTTGATGAATTTGTTCATACTCTCTTCCAAACTTAACACCCATCCTTCCAGCACCTCCTTTGGTTTTTCTTGTTGGTACTAACATACCATTTTGTTCTCATGTATTGCAAAATAGGACAATCCCCAGCATCTCTCATTCACAGGTCCAATAACCATCTCTTTCCTGTCGAATTTTAGAGTTACTTGCGTGAAGTTCCTCTTAAGAATTTCTTACATTTTGCCGATAACAATGAAGAGTGCAGATTACAGCACATTGCGTATGTTTTTGTCGAATACCCCATGTTAAAATCGTTTTCAAAGAAGTACAGCCTGCATTCCGCTTTGCAGGTACAAATAAAGGAGAGTAGCTATGGAGAAATCATCTGTTTTTGGAATCATACTTGCGATTATCGCCGTCGGTGTCGGGATGGTCATGAAAGGCGCGGATATCTCCGTTCTGTTGAACTATGCGGCGATCTTAATTATCTTCGTCGGAACAGCCGCAGCCGTATTGATGGCGTTCCCAATGTCAGATCTAAAAAACGTGCCAAAATTGTTTAAACTGGTCTTCGCACAGCCTAAACTGCTTTCCAAAAAGGAACTGATCAATCTGTTTGTCGAATGGGCTTCCATTACACGCAGAGAAGGACTTCTTGCATTAGAGAGCCGAGTTGATGAAATCGACGATGCTTTCCTCAAAGGCGGCATGCGGATGATCATTGACGGCAATGATCACGATTTTGTAAGAGACGTTCTGATGGAAGACATCTCCGCGATGGAGGATCGCCACCGGGTCGGCGCAAGCATCTTTACCCAAGCTGGTACATATGCTCCGACACTGGGAGTACTAGGGGCCGTGGTTGGTTTGATTGCAGCGCTTGGGAACTTGACCGATATCGAAAAATTAGGTCATTCGATCGCAGCTGCTTTCGTTGCTACGCTTTTCGGTATTTTCTCTGGTTACGTTCTATGGCACCCTATAGCGAACAAGCTAAAACGGCTGTCCAAAAAGGAAGTCGACATGAAGCTGATGATTGTAGAAGGTCTTCTTTCCATTCAGTCTGGTGTCTCAACCATTGCCATCAGTCAAAAATTGTCCGTCTTCTTAACCCCTGAAGAAAGAAAATCATTAGAAGAAGCGGACTCGAAGGGGGAGACGATGAATGAAGAAGCGGCACAAGGAGCATCATGAGGAGCACGTCGATGAATCTTGGCTCGTACCGTATTCGGACTTATTAACTTTGCTCTTGGCCTTATTTATCGTTTTGTTCGCATCCAGTCAAGTGGATCAGAAAAAGTTCGATCAAATCAAAGAATCCTTCAATGACGCTTTTACTGGAGGATTAAGCTTCTTTGAGACCTCACCAAGTCCTATTGATCAAAGCGGCGGATATACCGATCCCGATACCGAAGTGTATCCAAGTCCTACGGATTCTACCATCGATTCTGATACATTAGCCGCGCTGCAAGAAGAACAGGAATTAAAAATGGAGCAAATGCAGCAGGAGCAGCTTGAGCTGGAAGAACTGAAGAAACAACTGGATGAATATATTGAAAATAATGGGTTAAAGGATCAATTAGGGACGAAGCTGAATGAATCTTCCCTGCTCATTACGATTCGCGATAATGCATTGTTCGATTCCGGAAGCGCCGAGGTGAAGGCTGATTCAGAGAAGATGGCGCATGCCATTGGTGACTTGCTGAAAGCCTACCCTGAATATGAAGTTATCATTGCCGGTCATACGGACAATCGCCCCATCTCAACAGCGCAATTCCCTTCTAACTGGGATTTAAGTACGGAGAGAGCCCTGAACTTCATGAAAATATTGCTGGAGGACAAACAGCTTAAACCGGAACGGTTCAGTGCGACGGGATACGGTGAATATCGCCCTGTAGCCAGTAATGACACGAATGTCGGAAGAGCACAAAACCGCCGCGTTGAGGTGTCCATCCTGCGTAAGTTTAAAGAAGATAAGGTTGAGATTTCCACGACAGACCAGCAATAATATATAAAACAAGGCTGCGACTTCAAGATCGCAGCCTTGTTTATTGTCATATTCTGTTCCAATCCCTATGGACTGATTACTCTCCGCCTAATAATATACTTGCGTACGGTGAATGGATAGGGAGCATAATGACAGGTTCACCGTTCAATGTGGTTCTGTAGCTCTGCAGCGTCCGATATAAATTGTAGAAGTCTGGATCTTTACTGTAAGCTTCATTATAGATTTGAGCAGCTTCTTGTTCACCTTCCGCGATGATGCGTTTTGCATCCGCTTGTGCCTGTGCGACGATTTCTGTCGCCTGCCGGTCTGCATTGGAGGTGATTTTTCGAGACTCTTCATCCCCTTCGGACAAGTAACTAGCCGCAATGGCCTTCCGATCGGATATCATCCGATTGAAGACACTCTGCTTGTTGTCATCCGGTAAATCCGTACGTTTTATTCTGACATCTGTTATGGCGATGCCGTACCCGTCCCTTTCCAAGACGGAGGCCACTTCTTTCGTAATTTCATCATTTAAATTGCCGCGGGCTGTTTCTTCAGAAATAATTTTTCCATATTCAATTTCAGATAGCTTCCGTCTTACCGCGTTATAAGTCGCATCACCGATACGACCTTCCGCATTCTCAACCGTCTGCAGTGTTCTTAAAAATTTCTGTGGATCTTCAATTCTCCAGACGGTGTAATTGTCGACAATAATCGGTTTTTTATCGAGAGTTAATATATTCGATGGAGAACTATCATAAATAATCTGATACTTTGGCAGGCTCGTTACGCTTTGAATAAACGGAATTTTGAAATGAATACCTGGATTCTCTTTAATGCTCTGCACTTCGCCAAACTGTAAAACGGCTTTGTATTCACCTTCACGAACGATATATGCTGAGGAAAAGAGCAGGATCAGTCCGAGAATCACAACAATCGGTGTACCAATCAGCCAGCGCTTCTTCATTCCTCCTCACTTCCTTTCTTCGTGCTGTTCAGCAATTCATTCAGCGGAAGATAATTTACCGTGTCGCTGCCTTGATCGGTGATGATAATTTTGGCATTCGGTAAAATCTGCTCCAGCGTTTCTAAAATCAAACGTTTCTCTGTGACCGCGGGATTCTTCATATATTCTTCGAAAATCGCATTAAATTGTGCGACATCCCCCTCGGCATTTAATATCCGGGACTTTTTCTCCCCTTCAGCATTTTCCAATAGCGCTTGTGCTTCACCGCGAGCTTTTGGTAATTTATCGTTTGTATACCTTTGCGCATCATTAATCTTCGTATTTTTTTCCTCACGAGCATTGGTTACTTCCTTAAACGCTTGCTGCACTTCACCCTCCGGCGGTTCAATATCCTGGAACTTCAAATCGATGATTTGAATCCCCGTTTGATATTGCAGCTGAAGTTCTTCGAGCTTGCTCTTCACTTCCGTTTGAATGACAGTTTTCCCGTCCGTAATGACATAATCCAGCTTATTCGAGCCGATGACCGAGCGAATCGATGCACTAGCTGCATTGCGCAAAAACTTCTCGGGATCCTCAATATTATAAAGATACTGTTCAATATTGCTTATTTTCCACTCCACGACCGCATCAGCGGAGACGATATTTTCATCTCCTGTAATCATGAGCGATTCTTCAGGAACAGATTCAATCTGCCCGTTCACTTCCCTATACCCAATATGGACCTTTTGCGTCTTTTCCGCTGGTAGGATGACGACTTCCTGAAGCGGATATGGCAGTTTAAAATGTAAACCTGGTCCTTCCGTAGCCGAATATTGACCAAATGTTAGAATGGCTGCCCTTTCATGCTCCTCTACGGTATAAAACATCGAATAGCCAACGGCAATCACGATAATGATCGCCCCAACAATGATCAACTTTTTCCAAAATCCCTTCGGCAGCTTTGGCAGCTGAAAGGACTCTTGTTCATGACCGTTCATTATGGGTTCCCCTCTCTCTGTTCTGTGATATATGTTCTTACGTAAAAACAAGGTCTTTGGTTCCAGTTTTGATGCTACCAAGGCGTCATTTTATGAGCATTGGATAAATAAAAAAGGCCGTCTTCCAGCTTTGCTGGAAAACGGCCTTTATCGTTTATGAATGTTGATGATTATAGTTGATGAACACCGTGTCCTAATGCACCTTCAGCGGCTTCCATCACAATCTCGCCTAATGTTGGATGTGCATGAATCGTCAGCGCAATATCTTCTAATGTCATTGCCGTTTCAACCGCTAATCCGATTTCGGCGATGATGTTAGATGCTTCCGCACCCACCGCTTGACCGCCAAGAACGACGCCTGTTGCTTTATCTGCAACGATTTTTACAAAGCCTTCTGCACTGTTCAATGCAAGCGCGCGTCCGTTGGCCGCATAATTAAACTTGCCTACAGCATATTCAATGCCTTGTGCCTTTGCTTCCGTCTCCGTAATACCTACGCTGGACATTTCCGGATCGGAGAATACAACGGCTGGAATAGCTTTGTAATCCACGATGGATGGCTGCCCTGCAATAGCTTCGGCAGCGACCTTTCCTTCATAGGAAGCCTTGTGTGCCAATGCCAAACCAGGAACAATGTCGCCGATCGCATAGATATTCGGAATGCTTGTTCTGCACTGCTTGTCGACTTCGATCAAGCCGCGGTCCGTCATTTTGACGCCAATACCTTCCAAACCGATATCGTTCGTGTTTGGACGACGTCCCACAGTGACGAGCACGTATTGAGCAGATACTTTCTTCTCCTCGCCCTTCACGGTATAGGTCACTTCCACGCCGTCAGCTGTTTCCGTATATCCTTGAGCCAATGCATCAGTAACCGTCTCAACGCCGAGCTTCTTCAGGTTTTTAGCAACGTAACGAGTCATATCCTTCTCGAAACCTGGCAGGATCGAGTCAGAGCCTTCCAGAACCGTAATCTTCGTTCCGAATTTCGCATACGCCTGACCAAGCTCGATTCCAATATATCCACCACCGATAACGACCATGCTCTCAGGAATTTCCTGCAAGCTGAGCGCGCCCGTGGAAGATAGAATCCGCTCTCCGTATGGGAAAGTCTTCAGCTCAATCGGACGGGAACCTGTCGCAATAATGCAGTGATTGAATTTAAAGCGATGGCTTTCATCTTCACTGTTGACGCTGACGGTCGTTTCATCGATGAAATAAGCTTCCCCTTGGATCATCTGAACTTTATTGCCTTTCAGCAAAGCACTGACACCGCCGGTCAACTTATTGACAACGCTGGACTTCCACTCTTGTACTTTCGTGAAGTCGATCTTAACGCCTTCCGCTGTAATTCCCATATCCGCAGAATGATTCATGTGCTCATAACGATGAGCTGCCGTAATCAGCGCTTTGGAAGGGATACATCCGACATTCAAACATACACCGCCCCAATTTGCCTTATCGACGATGACGACAGATTTCCCTAGCTGTGCGGCACGAATGGCTGCCACATATCCGCCGGGACCTGCACCGACAACTAACACATCTACTTCTGTTGAAAAATCTCCTACAACCATGTGTTACACCTCCATGACTAGCATTTCGGGATCTTCGAGCAGTTTCTTGATGTAGTTCATTGCATATTGGGCTGTTGCACCATCAATGAGACGATGGTCGAAGCTTAGGGACAAGTTCATTACTTGACCGATGACGATTTCGCCATCCTTCACGACCGGTTTTTGTGAAATACGGCCCGTACCCAAAATAGCAACTTCCGGATAGTTAATGACCGGAGTAAAGAACATACCGCCTGCAGATCCGATATTGGTAATACTGATCGAGCTGCCTTTCATTTCATTTGGAGCCAGTTTGCCTTCACGTCCGCGGACAGCCAGATCGCGAATTGCATCTGCAATACTCCAAATGTTCTTGCGGTCTGCGTGCTCGATAACCGGTACGATCAAGCCGTTATCGGTATCAGTCGCAATTCCGATATTGTAGTATTTTTTATAAACAATTTCACTTTTCTCATCGTCGATCGAAGCATTCAGTGCTGGATATTCACGGACTGCAGCAACCAACGCTTTGACGATAAATGGAAGATAAGTCAGCTTGACGCCTTTTTGCTCAGCAACCGGCTTTGCCTTTTTACGCAGTTCTACAAGCTTGGTCACATCGACTTCGTCCATGATGGTGACGTGTGGAGCCGTATAGACCGACTTGGACATTGCATTGGCAATGACTTTCCGAATTCCCTTCAAAGGAACTCTTTCCTCTGGACGGTCTCCACCAACAACAACCGCTTGAGAAGCTGCTGCTGGAGCCGCTGCTGCTTGTGCTTGAGGTGCCGCTGCTGGAGCGCCGCCAGATGCGAAGGCTGCGACATCTTCTTTTGTGATTTTTCCGTTCTTGCCTGTACCTTGTACTTGGCGAATATCAACGCCTTGCTCACGTGCGTATTTGCGAACACTTGGCGTAGCCAATACTTCGCGAGGATCTACATCAGCGATGCTTGCTGCTGCCGCTGGAGCCGCTGCTGCTTGTGCTTGTGGTGCCGCTGCTGGAGGTGCAGCTTGCGGCGCTTCTTCTTTCGCCGCTGGAGCTTCTTCGCCTGCACCCTCGACTTCGCCTTCCACTTCAAAGGTTGCTACAACGTCGCCTACAACACAAACCGTACCTTCTGATACCTTTACTTCAACAACCTTACCGTTGATAGGGGAAGGAACTTCAACAACCGCCTTGTCGTTCTGCACTTCCATGATGATTTGGTCTTCTTCCACGGTGTCACCCGGCTTAATATGCCAGCTGACGATCTCCCCTTCATGAAGACCTTCGCCCAATTCAGGAAATTTATATTGATAAATAGCCACAGTAGGTCTCCTCCTTTTGGATTAAAATGCTAATACGTCTTGAATGCCTTTGATCACTCTAGCAGCATCCGGTACCCATTCCTTCTCGATTTGGCCAAAACCAATTACTGTATCTGGAGGGGTCACGCGAAGTACTGGTGCTTCCAGATGAAGAATGGCATTCTCATTGATTTGAGCAATGATCTCCGCTGCAGCACCTGCAGATTTTTGTGCTTCCTGTACAACAATCGCACGGTTCGTCTTCTTGATCGACTCTACAATGGTTTCGATATCAAGCGGAACGAGTGTGCGAAGGTCGATGACCTCTGCTTTGACGCCTTGAGATTTTTCAATTTCTTCCGCAGCCTGCAGTGCCGTATGCACCATTGCACCGTAAGCGATAAGCGTTACATCCGTGCCTTCGCGAACAACCTTCGCTTTACCGATCGGCACCGTGTAATCTCCCTCAGGAACTTCATCACGGAAGGAACGGTACAGCTTCAGGTGCTCTAAGAAGAATACGGGATCGTTATCCCGAATGGCGGAAAGCATTAATCCTTTTGCATCGTAAGGATTGGATGGAACGACAACCTTGATGCCAGGAGTCTGCATAATCATTCCTTCCAAGCTGTCAGAGTGCAGCTCTGGTGCATGGACGCCGGCGCCAAATGGTGTACGGAATACGATCGGGCTGTTGTATCGTCCACCGGAACGGTAACGCATACGGGATGCCTGTGCACAGATGGAATCCATGACTTCAAAAATAAAACCGATAAACTGAATTTCTGCAACCGGACGGAAGCCAGTTACTCCAAGTCCAATGGCCAATCCGCCGATACCGGACTCAGCAAGCGGGGTGTCGAATACCCGTTCTTCACCGAATTGTTTTTGCAAACCTTCCGTTGCACGGAATACGCCACCCACTTTACCTACATCTTCACCAAAAACAAGAACATTCGGATCACGCTCTAATTCAAATCTGAGCGCTTCAGTAATCGCTTGAATCATCGTCAGTTGAGCCATGACTTATTTATCCCCCTTAGCAGAAAATTGAGCCTTCTGCGCTTCCAAATGAGCAGGCGTCGTTTCAAACATGCTGTCAATGAGACCCGGAACGGTCATTTTTTCAGCTTGCTCCGCTTTCTTAATATTTTCAGTTACTGCTTTTTTGGCTTCCTCTACCACGGTATTTTCTTCTTCTTCGGACCAAAGCCCTTTCTTCTCCATGAAGTTACGGAAACGCACCAAAGGATCGCGTTCAGACCAAGAGCCTTCTTCGTCTTTCGTGCGGTATTTCGTAGGGTCGTCGCCGGACATGGAGTGCGGACCAAAGCGATAAGTAATCGCCTCAATCAAAGTAGGCGTACCGTTTAGGGCATGCTCTCTTGCTTCACTCACAGCCTGGTATACGGCAAGTACGTCCATACCGTCAACTTGTACACCGCGAAGTCCGGCAGCCTGAGATTTATGAGCAACCGATCTAGCACCCGTTTGCTTGGAGAAAGGCGTGGAAATCGCGTAACCATTGTTTTGAACTAAGAAAATGTTAGGCAAATTAAAGGCGCCCGCAAAGTTCATTCCTTCGTAGAAATCCCCTTGAGAGGAACCGCCGTCTCCGGTATATGCAATAACAACGTTCTTCTTGCCGCGTTTCTTCAAGCCCATCGCCACGCCGGCACTTTGAACGATTTGTGCACCAATAATAATTTGAGGCAGAAGCACGTTCACGCCTTCAGGAATTTGTCCCCCGTGTTGATGACCCCGAGAGTACAGAAACGCTTGATACATTGGAAGTCCATGCCAAACGATCTGCGGCATATCCCGATATCCTGGACAAATAAAATCTTCTTTGTCTAATGCAAACTCACTGCCAACCATCGATGCCTCTTGTCCGGAAACTGGAGCATAAAAGCCAAGGCGTCCTTGACGAGCCAAGCTAACTGCTCTTTGGTCCCATACGCGGGTAAAAACCATTCTTCTCATTAATTCTTTCAGCTGATCATCACTTAATTTAGGCATAAAATCGGGGTTTACGACTTCCCCGTCAAGTGAAAGAATAGATAATGGTTTCACATCTTCGGTGTAAACCTCGTGCGGCAATTTACTCATGTACCGTTCACCTCATTCATAAAAATTAAAGGCTTTTGTCAAACTGTTATACCATTTTCACTTTTCTGTTCTAGGACAGAAATACATTGTAACTGTTGAAAATAGTTAAAAAAAATCAATTCCATATATATAACAGCTAAAATAATTATATAATACAGTTGAGCAAATTTCTATCTCCTTTGTGTCTTTTTTATTAAAAACTTTTGAATCTTCGCAAGAGCCCGTTTTTTACTGACTTTCTCATGTCCAATATCTTCTGATAAGATGGACTACATCAAGGGATCGTTTCGCCCCCCTGTGTCAGTATGTAACAGGGTTATAGAATTACAGATAAGCAGCAAATCAATTCAACTTTAAGGAGGAAGCCATGAGCGATTCCAAATATTATCAGCGTACGATTGTCAAAGAACAACTGGATTCTACGTTTTTGGGAATGCAAAGAAACTTGCGTGTTTATTTGCCTCCTGGATACAATGAGCTGCATTCTTACCCAGCAATCTATTGTCAGGATGGAGAGGAATTCTTCAATTTTGGGCGAATTGCCACACATGCCACACGTCTCATTCTCGATGAAGGGCTGCAGCCCGCCATTATTGTCGGTGTAGATGTCAACATGCCGGAACGCACAAATGAATACTCCCCCGACGGAAGTCGTTTTGGGGCATACTGCCAATTCTTCACAAAAGAATTGCTTCCGTTTATCGAAGAGCGTTATCCTGTCAGACCACAGCCCGATGACCGTATTTTGGCCGGAGATTCCCTAGGCGGTACAGTCTCTTTACATCTTGTCTTAGATTATCCTGAATTATTCAAAAAAGTTTTGAGTTTATCAGGGGCATTCCTCCCCTCTACGATCACTAGGCTCCAGCAGGAACCCGACTTGTCCTTTCTCGATATCTATATGTTGATTGGAACCGATGAAACAGAGGTGAAAACCGAACGAGGAACCTTCGATTTCTTGCAGCTGAACCGCGAAACGAAGGAGATCCTCGAGCGGAAGAATGTCCGACCTGTTTATTTGGAAAGAGAAGGAAAGCACATTTGGGGTTTTTGGCAGAAGGAACTGCCTGAGGCGCTCAGCTACTTTCTATTGAGCTGATTGTTCATGAAATATGCTTGTCATAACGCTCCTTAAGATGCTGTGCCATCAGTAGAGACGCCTCTGACAGACCTGTCTGTTCATAGCTTCGGTACAGCGTTATCGATGGTGTTTTGTCCAATACGACCTGCATCAAGCTCGTCCGAAAATCAGACAAAGACGATATTTTGCCATTTGTCAACTTTACCAAACTACCGGTATTCTCCGGTCTAATCCTTGGATATTCCAATGCTGGATCGGAACCTGCAGCGCGCTCGTAAAATTGCTTCACCTGCTGCGCTCGTTCCGATCCACTGCCTTCTACGATGATAAAGGCGTGCACGACAAAGGACTTCGTCTGTCTCCGCTGCGCGATTCCGCAAAATTTAAGCCCTTTTATGCTCAGATCATAATCTCCAGGACAATACGACCCCTTTACTTCACCGACATCAAAACCTACGTTGTAATATTGGGCAGCTTGCTTCATAAAATGTACCATCGTATCAAAATCACGATGAAAATCCATGGTCCCTGCTGGCTTTGGCAAAATAAGCGACACATTCAGCACGCCATCGTCCAGCGGCACTGCTGCTCCGCCAGAATGCCGTACGATGGTTTCATATCCTCGTTCTTTCATGAACTTCATGGCTTCTGCGGCATGCGGGAGTCTGCGATCTCTTAGTCCCATCACAAGCCCTTTAGGATAAGTCCACAAATGAAGTGCGGGCCTCCCGGTTTTGCCCACTTGTTTGCACAGCACTTCTTCAAAGGCGAACGGCAGTAAAAGATCTTGTTCAGCTGTAAGATCGACGTTGATGATATCTATGCCTTGTTCGAAAGAAATCATGGAGAGCCTCCTAATTCTGTATGAGCTACACTGAAATTGTGAATTTTTTGGGTATTTTGAAAGGATTTAAACCAATAAATGTCGAATAATGCCTGATGGTCGAGTACGAAAATGATACATAAAGGAGAGAATTTATTGATGTTTTGCACACATTGTGGACAGCCATTGTCCGATTCCGTCAAATTCTGTACCTCCTGCGGGACGAAAACCCCGTCAGGTGAAACCGCAGCTGCCTCGGAGGTTCAGCCGCAACCGCAGCCACAACAACCATTATATCAGGAAGCTCCAAGCGAACATAGTGGAGAGCAGGGGGCATTTGCTTATACGGCCGTTCCTGCTCCATCCCAGCCGCACCCGGCAGCTGTGATCCTGAAAAAATATTGGGAGTTCATTTTGGACAATTTCAAAGCTCCCGCTCGTCGCAGCGAAAAGGTCAACGAAACGGAAAAGATTAATGGATTTATTCAATTAGGAGTTATGTCGATCCTCTTTGCCTTTGCCTACTTTATTATTGAAGGCAACCTGTTTTATTTGAATGCGGGAATCGATCTTTCTGACTTCGAGGAATATTTATACGGAGATACGAATCGATTCACCGAGCACTTCTTTAAGCCGTTCATCTATTTTGTCATCGTTGCGGCAGTGATGATCGGACTTATCTTCCTAGTCAGCAAATGGATGAAAGCGACTCATTCCATTTTAGATACAGCCGCCAGGTTCGGTTCTTTTCTCGTCATTCCTTCGGCCATCTTTTTATTAGTTGCGATTTTCAAAGTGATCAGCAATGACATTACATCCTATTTAGTCGTGCTTGGTTTTCTCAGCATCGCCGCTTCGGTTGGCTTTACGATCTATTCGATGCGGACAGAGGATTCCAAAGGAATCGATCCATTCTACGGAACGCTGCTCATTTATTTCGTTGTTATCGTGATTTTGTTTGGCGTTCTCTAAATAAATCCAAGTCAATAAATGAAATGAGGGGCTTTCGCAGTCAACTGACTGTAGAAAGCCCCTACTCGTAATTGAATTAAATACCGCTCAGTTCAAAATCTACTGGCTCATAAGGATAAAAATCATACAGGTCTTCTACTCCATCTACCAACCATCGGCTTGTTGCAGAATCGTAGATTAAATAAACAGTCCAAGGATACTGATAGATTTCCAGTATGGGTTCTTCTCCTTGGTAATATACACTCATCAAATATTCGGCCATCATATCAACGGATACATAGTGTTCATTCGTATCCCATTCATCGTAAAAATATGAAAAGCTATCTGCATCGTATGTAGTATATTCCGCAGTTCCTGTTATTAGCAACCCTTGATTCAAGACTGCATCCATATCATCCTTATGGAATTGACGCTGTTCATCCGTTACATTCAGCAGTAAGTTGGCGTCCATCTGTGTATAGGCTTGAATCCAAGATACTGCAAAGTCATTCAATGTATCATAAAGTTGAGCCTTTACGTCCTCGTTCAACGGATTGAGCTCCAAATACACATCTGCTGCATCCTCAATAATGTATTCTTCACTTTCCGCTGTACCCCAACCATAGTCCTTGATTGCTCTCACGGAAACCGTTCCATCCACCGCCAGTGGACCGATCAGCAAACCATCTGAAGGGATCGTCCCGATCTCCTCCTCATTGGCCCAAAGTACCGCATCGTATTCATTAGAATAGATCATCACATAATCGGCATTCAGAAACAGATCGACTCGCTGAACCGAATCGGAGAACAATTCGACATCCTTCGTAGTTTCAATCGGTCCGTATTCCGTTTCCAATTGTGCCGTAACCTCGTAAACTCCCGGCATGTACGGTCCAAACTGCTCCTCGTAGTCGGCTTCGTCCGCTGTAGCTACTTCCTTTCCGTTAATGGATAGGACGGTGTCTTCCAAATTCGTGCTTACATCCATATAGAATGGCTGCACCTCAAAGACATAGCGGTCAAAGAAAAACCACTGCTTCCCTTCCTTCTTGAGCGTTAAGAAGGAGCTGTCCGACGACCCGCCGCCCATCGATTCAAAAACTTTAATCTTGTTAGCACTACTTGAAGAGCCTGCTTCCTCTCTGAGTTGAGCAAACAACTCTTCTCTAAAGTCCCCATGGCCGTCTAAGGCTTGAATGAAGCTCTCGGCTTGTTCCTCGTCCAGCTTCCACTGCTTATCTTCAGAGACGAGCAAATTTAGAAGCTCCTCCGCATCTTTATCATCAACGGCCTGTTCGAGGCGATCTATTGCGTATTCCGCAGAGCTGTATTTCGAGCCAAGAATCCATCCGGTTACAGCTATTGCAGCAATCAGCAGCACGATGAAAGCAGGAATCCATATTTTCTTCGAAAGCTTCTTCTTTGAATGAACTTTAAATTGAGCCGTTTGGGTTCCTGGAGCTTTCGGCTTGTTCGGCTCTAAAGTTGACACGTGCTCAGATGGAGGTACTTGCCCCTGCGTGTCAATATCTCCTGACTCCTGCTCAACCTTCACGTATCGTGGAATTTGCTCCGTCCGCTCGTTCCCCTCATGCTTCTCGGCAACAAAAGCCTCCTCCACCACATGTTCCTCATGGTCTGCTGTATGTCGTTGTTCGTTCTCTTGCTGTGCAGACTGCAGCTCGTCAACCTGCTGCTGAGTAACCGTCTCAATAAATTTCGCGCCGCAGGATCCGCAAAATTTTTGACCCTGCACACGCTCAGCCCCACATTGTTGGCAATACTTCAATCCATTCTCCCCCTAATATGTAAACTAACAAGTCATTCCCTCTATTCGACAAAAACCGCTTGTATTCCTCTTTCTCAGCCTGTAAATAACGTATTTTTAACGATTGCAAAAGGCCGACCACTTCCTCAACGCACAAAAAATACGGAAGCATGGCGCTCCCGCATTCTAGTCTTGCCTCATTTATTTCAAAGCTTGGATCGCCTGATCCATTTGCTTAAGTCTCTCATCCATTTGATCCAAGGACTGTTCAAACCCGGATATGGCCTCTTTCAGATGGACCTTCACCTGTTTGGTGTCTCCTGTTTTCCCTGCTTCATGGGCTGCTCTCATCGCCTCATGTACGGCCTTTCCTGTCGATTTGCGATTCTCGTGTGACATTCCCATCTGCCCTCTAATCTCACTTGCCTTTTTAAGGGCCTCGGTATCACCTTTTTTCGCCGCACTCACAATTAAAGTTAGAAGCTCGTCCCTCTTCTGCACAGCCTGCTTCTTCTTCTCAAGCTTTTCCATCATCAACTTGTTCAGCGTGTGCCACTCCTGCTCCGTCGCCACCAGCATTTCCATTCGTTTGCTCTCATCCAGTGCCGGCGCCTCATGCATGTGCATGTGACCGGAAGCTGGATCCTGCTTGTATTCAGCCATTGCTGCGGGTGTACTGCTTGCCAGCATGACCGCAGTCACAGCCAAAAACAGCTTTTGTAATTTCATCACTAACCCATCTCCTTTTTGCTCAAGCCATATTCTATGGCGTAGTATGCGAAGCCGCTGACAAAAATATACATCTACCCCAACCCCTTTTTCCTGTGAAGACAATTACGGCTCTCTCTTCTTATTCCTCTGCACGCGAAGAAACCCACAGAATCAGCTCTGTGGGTTTCTTCAAGGTATGCGGCTTTATCCATTATTCGGCAGCCTTATCGGCGTCCTCTTGTTCATTTTCCGGTAATATAAAGCGGAGTAAATCTCCGTAAATAATTTCATCCGAATACTGTAAATCATTCGCTGCTTTATCTTGGAACGGCTCACAATTTGCACTGTCTACTTCAACGCCGGTTTCTCTCTCATAACATGTTTCCTGTGCGAAGACATATTCATCCGTAATGAAGCTTCCGTTACGAAGCACCGTCAGTTGCGGCTTGTTCTCTGCGAACAAATCATGACCGAAATTAACGCCCGCCTGCGAATCATCTACTCCAAGCAAATGAAGGAGAGTCGGCTTCACATCGATTTGACCGGAAATGGTATCGAGCGTTTTTCCTTCCTGGCCTGGAATATGGATAATCAGCGGTACTTTCTGCAATTGTACAGAATCATAAGGAGTAATTTCCTCTTTATTCAAAAATTCACCCATCGCACGGTTATGGTTTTCAGAGATCCCATAATGGTCACCGTACATAATAAAGATTGAATTTTCATACAATCCGTTTTTCTTTACTTCATCGAAAAAGTTTTTCAATGCCTCATCCAAATAACGAACCGTCACGAAATAACGGTCGAAGGAACCGTCTCCGGAGTTAAACTCAGGAATCATCTGATCCTCTTTACTATATTCGTAAGGATGATGGTTCGTTAACGTAAGCAGTTTAGCATAGAACGGCTGCGGCAAATCCTTCGCCAATTGTACGGTTTGCTTGAAGAAATCAATGTCCTTCAGACCCCAGCCTACCGAGTTTTCCGGTGTGATGTTGTAATATTCCTTCGCGAAGTAGTTGTCATAGCCTAATGTGTCGTACATTAACTCGCGATTCCAAAACGATGCATCATTGGCATGGAATACCGCAGAATAATAGCCCTGATCCTTCAAGATCGATGGCGTTGCTGTATACGTATTGTTCGCATGCGTGAAGTATACCGCACCGCTTGGTAAAGGATACAGCGAATTATCCATCATAAATTCCGCATCGGAGGTTTTCCCTTGGCCTGTTTGATGATAGAAGTTCTCGAAATAATAGCTGTCCTCAATAAGGTCATTCAAGAACGGCGTAATTTCTTGACCAAACATTTTACGATTGATGACAAAGCCTTGAAGTGACTCCATCGAAATCAAAAATACGTTTTTGTCTTTGGCAATGCCGTACAGTTCATCGGATGGTATATCCTTTGGCGATTGCTGCAAATATTTTTCAGCATCCATTAAGTCGCTGCTGTCCGCAAAAACCTTTTTCGAAGACATCTTCGAGCTCTGGACGATATCGTAAATATGATAATTGATATTTCCGATGCTCTTCACGACAATGTTGCGGTCAAATGTACGTGTCAGCAGTTCAGGACGTACGGACTCCGCCATGCTCCAGTTCACGAAAAACACAATAATGGCGAATGCGAATACGCTGACGAGTTCTGGTCGTTGTATCCGAACCTGCGGCACCTTCTTCACGTAAGTGAGTAGAATTAAGACCACCGTATCCAGGAATACGAGAAGATCCGTAAATGAGAATAAGGTCGAAACGCTGCTGCCCAAATCTCCAACGTTCTTTGCCTGGAACAGTACCGGCAAGGTAATAAAGTCATTATAAAACCGGTAATAAATCAAATCTGCCAGCAGTATAGCTGATGTTAAAAAGCTGATTAAAATGACAGAGAAATTACTTCTCTTCTTAAAAAACAACAAACCTATACCGAGCAGCAGCATGGTCGAGCTGACCGGCGTAATAAACAAAATCAGCTCCTGATAGGGAGACTCGACTGGTAAATTAAACTGAAATCTTTGAACCAAATATGTTTTCAGCCAGATCATTCCGATCGCCAAATAGAACAACCAAAGTCTGGACCAGTTATCTACCGTCCATTTTTTTATCCATTTCATTGCTTTCATATCCTCCTAATCTCTCTTCCACTAAAGCCATAAACCACCAAGCATGGATATAAAAACCTATATTTTACAACTCTCATTCATATTAACGAATTGTAAAACAAAAAGTTGCAACATGCGATGAACAAATAAGCACAGGTTTCCGCTTATTCACGCTTATCGAGAAAATAAAGGGGTTTCATCCCTTCTTTTCGTTGTTTTGCATCGCTTTAATCTGGTTTTAGACCAATTGGGCATGTCCACCCAAATCATTCAAGGATTACTTAATAGACGAATCTCGCTGTGAAAAGGATACAGGTTTCATTGGTGGTTCTTCTATCCATGATGAAATTTGAGAAGAATTTAGAAGGATAAGAAGGATAGGAAAGGACTCGTCTTCCGTGGGAAAACGTGCGAGATGTGAATCATAAGGTTGGAGGAATCCTAACGGTTCATTATTTCCACTGTAAGTTGTTGGGCGTATGCATGCCCTGCCGCTTAGCTTGACATGCTAAACATGCAAAGGGGGTGTTCATGATGACGGGACGAAACAATTCGCCAAAAAACCGAGGCCCTGCCGGTAAGCCCAGCCGAGTAGAGCAGTTTTCAGACCAGCATGAGCCGTTTGCCGGTAAGGTTGTAAAAAAGGACCTTTGTGATTAGCCCCTTCTAGCACATGCAGAAAAAACCGAGACTTCTCGGTTTTTTCTAGTTACATTATGCTGGCGACAAAATGCCCATCTGTTCAATATGTCTCTTGGTCTCTTCTGTCCCAAGTTCATATATTTTTTTATAGACGTCGATCATTGTCGCATCATACGTATCGTTGGCATCATCTAGCTCATGGTATGGGACGGAAGAAATACCTGCTTGTCTAAACGTGGCGTTCTCAGAGTCTTCCTTTTCCTCGAACAATGCCGCTAATTGATCCAACTCCTGATCGGTCGCTTGAATTTCAAATTCGAATGCGGCGGAACCTTTTTCCTCCAATATCGAATTTGCTTGCACGGAGACGAAATATGTCTTTTTCATTGCGTAGCCCCCCAATAAGTTGCTGCGATGGCAATAACGGCAACAATGATGATGGTAAACAGAATATAGGCCATAAAGACCGGATTCAGCGCAACCTTATGCTTAGCGATCGGCTGCGGAACTCCCGAATCATTCGGGCCTTTTCTCGCTTTTTGTTCTTTCCCAAGCGCATATGTCATTATGACTCCGATGATGGATACTCCGGCAATCACAAGCAGCAGTATCGTCAACAGATCCAAAAGCCTCACCCCCGTTATCATGGAGGTATTATGCCCGAATGCCATTCATTTCATGAATGATTCTGATCATATTCCAAAAAAGACGCCATGAACGTCATGGCGTCTTACAATACGTTGTTTCCTAAGTGATTAAAAATCAAAATTGTCTGGATCCGCGCCCACTCGTTGATCTTTATTCAACCCTGCGATCCGTTCCATATCCGAAGCATCGAGCGCAAAATCGAAAATTTCGGAATTGGACTTGATCCGTTCCGGAGTAACGGATTTAGGTATGGTGACGACTTCGTTCTGCAGGTCCCAACGAAGAATGACCTGAGCGACCGTCTTCCCGTGCTTCTTCGCAATGTCTTCTAGTACAGGGTCGCTCAGCAGCTGCCCTTGAGCAAGCGGGCTCCATGCCTCCATCTGTATACCGTGCGATTTACAATATTCATGTACAGCCTTTTGCTGAAGCAAAGGATGATATTCCACTTGGTTGACAGCTGGAACGATCTCGCCAGACTTCAAAATATCATCGAGATGATGCGGCTGGAAGTTGCTCACACCGATCGCCTTGACGAGCCCATCCTTATACAGCTTCTCCAACGCTCTCCACGTCTCCGTATACTTGCCTTTCACCGGCCAATGCACCAAATATAAATCGACATATTCCAGCTGCAGCTTCTTCAAACTTAAGTGAAAAGCATCCAATGTAGACTCATAGCCTTGATCGGAGTTCCACACCTTCGTTGTGATGAACAGCTCTTCTCTCGCAACCCCGCTTTCCCGAATCGCGGTGCCCACCCCTTCTTCATTTCCATAAAGCGCTGCGGTATCAATGCTGCGATATCCGTACTCAATGGCGGTACGCACCGCATTTTGCACTTCTTCGCCTTCCTTGCTTTTAAATACACCTAGACCAAACCAAGGCATTTTCACACCGTTGTTTAACGTAACACGTTCCTGCAGGTTCAACTTGTTCCACTCCTTTTAACATACTGGCTGTCCCCTATATTTTACCATAGGGCCGAATGCAGCCCAAATCAAAAAGACCCATACTATGTATACTTCTTAGACAGCATGGGTCTGACTTTCACTTTTTCATGATGAATGGATCAAGACGATTTGGTGTTGTATGAATCTTAACAACTTAAGATTACTGATGAGAATGGTATTGATCCTCCACCTGCAGCAGCTCCTGTTGTTCCTGGCTAAGCATGTCCTGAACCATCTCAACCGCCTGATCATTATGGCTCGTCATCGCCTGATGAACTGCCGTTTGTGCATGCTCAAGCGAGCGCTTGGCCTGATCGATGGTTTGTTCATTCGGATGGGTCTGCGCTTGACTTACCGCATTATGGGCGGACTCGACAGAGTTCTGTGCCTGAGAAATCGGATTTTGCGATTGCAGGCTGGAATCTTTTCTGTTCATTTGGAAAGCCTCCTGTTATTCGTATACTTGTGCTTACAGCTATAGAATAACAAGGAGGGGGATGAAATATTCGGCGGATGATGCCGGATCCATTAATATGACGAACCGGAAGCTTCTCCATTCATCATGTGGGTTCCAGCGCTCGTCCCGATTCGAGTCGCGCCGGCTTCGATCATCTTCAAGGCATCCTCTGCTGTACGCACACCTCCGGAAGCCTTCACGCCCAGCCGCTCGCCTACGACCAACCTCATCAACCGGATATCTTCCACAGTTGCTCCACCGCCGGAAAAACCGGTCGATGTTTTCACAAAATCAGCGCCGGCTTCTACTGCCAATTCACAAGCCCGCTTCTTTTCAGCGTCTGTCAAAAGCGAAGTTTCGATAATCACCTTGACGATCGCTTTGCCTTGTGCGGTTTCTACGACGCTGTGTATATCTTGTTTTACCGCCTCATCATTACCGCTTTTCAGATCGCCAACGGATATCACCATATCAACCTCTTCGGCGCCATCCAAAATGGCTCTTTGGGTTTCGAAAGCCTTCACCTCTCGACTGGCGGCGCCTAGAGGGAAACCTATCACCGTACACACCTTCACTGGCGAATCAGCCAGCAGCTGTGCACACAGCTTGACCCAACGCGGGTTGACGCAAACCGATGCGAATTGATACTGCTGCGCCTCACGAACCAGCTTACGAATTTGCTCTTCTGCGGCATCCGGTTTTAAAAGGGTATGATCAATATATTTTGCCAGCTGTACTGTACTCCTTCGTTCCTTTTCCATGGATGATTCACCCTTCCTTATTATATGTAAATGAAGTCTAACATACCCTCGACCAAAATCAAGACGACAACATGGACGAAATGAAAAGGTTTCTGCAACTTTTCGTTTCTCTTTTCGGTCAGTATGTATAAAGGGATTTACTGGCTGTGGGCTGAAAACGATCAGCGACTGCGAATTCTATGGGCATCAGCTTCATTTTTCGCAAACGATACTTTACACTCGCGTTTCCATAAGGAGGGATAGACATGTTTCCGTCTCCATTACTGATGCATCACCAGCTGAAACCGTATATGGATGAAGCTTTAACCTTTCTGCTGAGAAGATTGAAAAATCATCATTTGCCAAGTTACCAGCACACGCTCACCGCAGCCGAGCTTTCACTCCTTTTTTCAGAAGCAACCCGAATGACCGAAGATGAAAAACAAACGTTTATCCGTTCCGTGCTAGCACACGATCTGGGCGTCCTCCATCTGTCCTCCCATTGTTTAAGGGATTTCTTAATCGATCGAAGAGCTTGGGAAACATACAAGGAACATCCTGCCTTAACTATGCAGATTGTCGAACACTTCCAAATAGGCAATATTTCCGAGGAAATGGTGCTGTATCACCACGAGCATTTAGATGGAAGCGGATTTCCTTTTCAAGTCAAATGGGACGAACTTTCTTATGAAGTGAGGGTGCTGACCATCATCGATGCCTTTGCCACCATACTGGGGGAGTGCTCCCCGCATTTTAAACTGCAGGGCTTGAAATCCCGAATCGAAGAGCTTTACATTTGGAATGACATCATGTTTGATAAAGAGATTCTCGAACATTTCACAGCGATGCTGCAGTCCATTTTCAGCAGCAAATCACAAAAGAAATAGGTCTATTCCATTCATCTCATGGGCTAAAAAATCAAAATGATGCCCCCAAAGCTGGGCGCATCACGCTACTCATTTTGACTTGATTTATGCTCGTTTCCTTATTATGAAATGGGTTGTGAAAGAGCCTCTTCTACCTCATCATATGGCGATACAATCGGATGCCCTGTATGCTGAAGATAAAATGAATCGATATCCGCTCCGAGCGGGGTATGCTCCGCTAGAAGCTGCAGCCTATGTTTCAAATAAGGGGAGGCCAATTCAATTGCCGCCTTAAACCATTTGTATTGGCTGGACAATGCATACATGTGCGTGATTTGATTCAAGATGAGCAGTTCAAGCCATTCTTCCTTTCTGTAATAGGAAGTGAAGTATAAGGTTCCTCCCCGATGCATCGTATATAGGGCCGCACTGATTAAACCGAAGCTTCTATGGATCGGTGCCATGCAAAGCACCCTGCTGCTTGGTCCAACTTGGTTTCTGACGGATCTCATTTGTCCATGCCATTCATCCCATATGGATCTTGCTGTCCGAATGCGGGGTTCTTCACCGAACGTATCACTGAATTCATATAACGCGTTGAAATCTTTCATTTCATCCGCCACCACTGAGGCGTCATCGTAATCGCCGATTCGTTTCACTCGGTAATCGATTTTCTCTCGAAAAGCATAGGTACTCGATAAATGCAGAGGAATATTCGATTCGACACAAAGCTGCGGACGAAATCGCTGCAGTTTGCTGCCCATCCGTAAAGCATCATCCTTCTGACCCAGTACCAGCAAAGAAATCTTCATTCGCCAGCAAGCAATCACCCACTCCAGCAGCGTAAACGAATCGGGGAGATGTAAGCATATCCTGCCCCCCGCTCCAATGTCCCATGACTGAAGCTCTTCTACTTTGCTCTGCACCGCCTCTTCCACTTCTACATAGCTTTTCACCGATAATCCGCATACCCACGCCGTCTTTCGACCATGATTTACATACAGCATAAGACAGCCCCCTCACCATGTTGTCTGGTATTCCATCATCCTCTACGTATAGTTTAGGGCTAATCCTATAAAATGTTTGTCTAACGGCGCCTAGGGAAACCCTTCTATTTTCGTTGAAGCTTGTTTCTTTTCCGCTGGTTTTTGTCTAATGATGCACTGCGCCGCTAAAAACACGAAAAAAGCCCCGAAGGGCTTCTATATTTATCCGGAAAAGGGCGGCGCCGATGAAGGAGTGATGGTTTGTGCCTGCCTTCGTCCTTCCTCAATATTAACTTTCCACAGCAGGAAGATTCCAGCGATGAAAAACACGATAAGAGAGAGGATGCCCAGCCTGCTGGAACCGGTCCATTGTCCAACTAATCCAAATAACAATGGTCCAAATACGGCGGAGAATTTAGACGAAACCCCATAAAATCCAAAAAATTCGGCCTCTTTCCCTTTGGGA
Organism: Marinicrinis lubricantis; assembly: GCF_042658665.1. Taxonomy (NCBI): domain Bacteria; kingdom Bacillati; phylum Bacillota; class Bacilli; order Caryophanales; family Paenibacillaceae; genus Marinicrinis; species Marinicrinis lubricantis. The sequence continues at coordinate 114,933 of NZ_JBHSQV010000186.1, read as the reverse complement.
ATCATGCTGCTGAAGATCGATCGGCTTAAGCCCTGTGATCCCCCCTGTACCAGACCCACCGCAACGGCGAGGATGTAAAAATGCAGCGCTGATGTCATAAAGTAGCCGACGCCGACAATGATGACATAGATCCACAATGTGCTGAACAGCGCTCTGCGGGTACCGATCTTTTCGGCGATTTTGCCATAGGCCATCGAGCAGGGAATCCCGACAAACTGAGTAATGAGCAGTGCAGCAATTAAATCCTCACTTCCGATGCCGATATCCTTGCCGTAAATCGTTGCCATCTTGATAATGGTCGAAATGCCGTCGTTATAAAGCCAGAAAGCAAGCAAAAAGAGGAACAGCTGCTTGTACCTTCTAATTTCACGGAACGTGACACGAAGCCGCCTCAATCCTTCCTTTGTCGCCCCGGTGGTCCCTTTAGAAGTATGTGATGCTTCCCCTCGGCTGGATGGATATTCCTTGACGTGACGGAAAATAGGTACAGAGAACAGCACCCACCATATCGCCACTGTTAAAAAACAGAGCTGTGTCGCTGTCGTCTTGTCGGGGAAGCCAAACCATTCATACTTCATAATCATCAGCAGGTTAATGGCAAGCAGCAGTCCTCCCCCAATGTAGCCGAACGCATATCCCATATTGGAGATGCGGTCGATCTTGTCCTTCGGTGCGACTGACGGCAGCAGCGCGTCATAAAATACATTTCCTCCAGAAAAACCAATGGTTCCGCCAATCATCAGCAGCAAGGCTAAAATATAATCTCCTTCGCCTACCCATACCAGCAGCCCGCTGGATATAACGCCAAGTCCCATAAAATATCTCAGAAATTTCAGCTTGGACTGCGAGTGATCCGCAATCGCTCCCAAGATGGGAGAGAGCAGGGCTACCAAGAAAACGGCCGCAGCGTTGGCATACCCCCAATAGGCCGTCGCATCCGACTCCTTCAGATCCACTGCCGCCACATCGTAAAAAAATACAGGCAGAACAGCAGCCATTATGGTTGTCGCGAACGCAGAATTCGCCCAATCATACATCATCCAGCCTCGAATCGCCTTCTTATTCATTCCGTTGCCCCTCTCGTCATAACCTCGATACTCAAAGCATAACAGGTCTAATTTAAAAAAACGATCGAATTTTAAACCGTTTACAAAAATTTTATTTTGCCATCCATACAAGGGTTCCTTTTATTCCCTGACGCTCTGCTCCGGCGTATATTTTACCCGTTCTGTTCAATGCTAATAGATACGAAAGGCACACGACCGATAAGGAGGAAAGCCTGCTTTCGTCACTTACGAATCGGGCTGTTTATGTTATGGACTCATTTCCTTTTTGGCTCAGCATCCCTTTAGTCATCCTGCTTGTATTTATGAATGGTTTTTTCGTTGCGGCGGAGTTCGCCATGGTAAAGGTAAGAAAAAGCCGCATCGAGACGTTAATCGCAGAAGGAAACAAGCGAGCGAAATTTGCCCGTAACCTCGTCGTGCACTTGGACGCTTATTTGTCCGCATGCCAGTTAGGAATCACACTAGCCTCCCTTGGATTAGGCTGGGTCGGTGAGCCAGCGATCGCGGATTTGCTGGAGCCGATTTTTGTTTCCATGGGACTCGGAACGGTTGCCATTCATACGATCAGCTTCATTATCGCATTCAGCATCATTACCGTGCTTCATATTGTACTGGGGGAGCTGGCACCGAAAACGCTGGCTATCCGCAAAGCAGAAGCCGTGACACTTTGGGCTTCCGCGCCGATGATCGCTTTTCATAAAGTCATGTATCCCTTCATCTGGCTGCTGAACGGCACTGCGAATGCGTTACTTAAAGCGATAGGCATCGAACCTGCAAGCGAAAGTGAATCGGCTCATACAGAGGAAGAAATTCGGATATTAATGAAGGAAAGCCATCGAAGCGGTTTTATTGACAATACGGAGCTGGCACTAATGGACAACGTCTTTGACTTCGCGGATACGAATGCGCGGGAAATAATGATTCCGCGTACGGAAATGGTCTGCTTGCAGGCCTCCTCTTCCTTTCAGGACAACTTGGAATTTGCCCTGCAAAAGACGTTTACACGATTTCCGGTCATGGGGGAGGATAAAGACCATTTGGTCGGTTTCGTTCATATGAAGGATTTGCTGAAGCTGCAAAATGAAGCCGGCCTCGAAGCGGATATGATGACGATCGTCCGTCCGTTAGCTAGCGTACCGGACTCCATCGAAATTAGCGCCCTGCTGAAGCTGATGCAGAAAAACCATACTCAAATCGCCGTCTTATTCGACGAATATGGCGGTACAGCGGGAATTGTCACCCTGGAGGATATTATTGAGGAGCTCGTGGGCGAGATTCAGGATGAATTCGACAATGAACGCCCGGAAATCGAAAAGCTGGATGCAGGACGTTATTCCATCGATGGGCGCATGCTGATTGAGGAAGTCAACGACCTGCTGGGTATCCATATCGACAGCGAGGACTATGATACGATCGGGGGTTGGATGGTATCCAAGGTCGACCTTCCACCTGAGGAGGGACAGTCCATTCGATTGGAAGGCTTTGAATTCGCCGTCGAGGAGACAGACCAAATGCGAATTCTGCGCATTCGCATTAAGCGAATGGATAAGCTGGAGGAAGAAAGCTTGCTGCAGCTGGAAAAGCATGAGGAGACGTAAAGAGAAAGACAAGATATCCCTCGAAGAAACAGCAGACCTCTTCATTCATTAAAAATGGAAAAAAAAGCGGAAATCATTATTCCGCTTTCTTGATATCAAACGAGCTTTTGAGCGAGACGATGAGGTTGAATACGATTTGATCCGCTGTCGTATGCTTCGGATCCACGTTGAAGTAGCCATGACGGAAAAATTGGAATTTATCATGTCCCTTGACGTTCTTCATATCCGGTTCTACAAATCCGTTTGAAATTTGCAGTGAATTCGGATTGAGATGGTTCAGAAACTGGTCTGAGCTTTCCATCTCTTCATCCAGAATGAGCGGCTCGTACAGACGAAATTCCGCAGGCACCGCATGAGACGCTTCCACCCAGTGAATCGTTCCTTTCACCTTACGCCCCGTAAAGCCTGAACCGCTCTTCGTCTCCGGATCGTACGTGCAGTGAATTTCAATGACATTCCCGTTCTGATCCTTCACAACATCCTCGCACTTAATGAAGTAAGCGTGCTTCAGCCGAACTTCATTGCCGGGAAACAGACGGAAGTATTTGCTTGGTGGATTCTCCATGAAATCGTCCTGCTCGATATAAATCTCTCTGGAGAACGGAATTTGCCGCATGCCCATGTCCGGATTCTCCGGATTGATTTCGGCATCCAGCCATTCTACCTGGCCTTCCGGATAATTCGTAATGACCACCTTCAGCGGCTTCACCACACCCATCGTACGCGGGGCCTTTAGTTTCAGGTCCTCCCTCACGAAATATTCCAGCATGCGGGTATCGACCACACCGCTTCCTTTGGAAACTCCCGTCTCGGTAACAAAGGCACGAATCGCTTCCGGTGTATACCCTCTTCTGCGCAGACCGGAGATGGTCGGCATTCTTGGGTCATCCCAACCATCGACGACCTTCTCATCAACGAGCAGCTTCAGCTTCCGTTTGCTCATGACCGTATTCGTTAAGTTCAAACGGCCAAATTCATATTGTCTAGGAACATGCTCCATCTCACATTCCGCAACGACCCAATCATAAAGCGGACGATGGTCCTCAAATTCCGTCGTGCAGAGAGAATGCGTCACGCCTTCGATCGCATCTTCCAATGGATGCGCAAAATCATACATCGGGTAAATGCACCACTTGTCCCCCGTATTATGATGTGTCGCGTGCGCAATGCGGTAAAGCACGGGATCTCTCATGTTAATGTTCGGCGATGCCATGTCAATTTTCGCACGGAGTACCTTCTCCCCGTCCTTGAATTCACCTTTGCGCATTCTTTCGAACAATTCTAAATTCTCTTCTACCGAACGGTTGCGGTAAGGACTTTCCTTCCCCGGTTCCTCGAAGCTGCCGCGGCTAAGGCGAATCTCTTCCGCTGTTTGATCATCGACATAGGCCTTGCCTTTCCGAATGAGCAGCACCGCTCTTGCATACATTTCCTCAAAATAATCTGAAGCAAAATATAAAGCTTCCCAATCGAAGCCGAGCCATTTCACATCCTCTTTAATCGACTCTACATACTCCGTATCTTCTTTTGTCGGATTCGTATCATCGAACCGAAGATGCGTCCTGCCTTGAAATTCATCCGCGATTCCAAAATTCAGGCAAATCGACTTCGCATGGCCGATGTGCAGATAACCGTTTGGCTCCGGCGGGAACCGAGTCACGACATGCTGGGCCCGACCTTCTTTTATATCATCCATAATAATGTTGCGAATAAAATGGGAGGATTGTGTCTTATTCTCCATCGTTTGCTCCCTGCCTTTCTTCCCTATTCCGAAAAAACTTATATTTCATTATAATAGCCAGCGTCTGCCATGTACATTCTTTATTCTAAATGAGATGCGAGCCGCTCCACGAATAGCTCCAGCTCTCGCTGATCTTGTTCATCGAATCGATTCTTCTCAGGACTGTCAATATCCAGCACGCCGATCAGTGTACCGTTCTTCATGACAGGGATGACGATTTCCGATTGAGACGCTGCATCACAGGCAATATGGCCGGGAAACTGGTTCACGTCGGGAACAACTACGGTCTTTCTCGTCTTTGCGGCCGTTCCACAAACACCGCGGCCAGAAGAAATGCGAACACAAGCCGGAAGTCCTTGGAACGGTCCTAACACCAGCTCTTGCGTTTCCTCTTGCCAAAGATAAAAACCGACCCAGTTAATGCGATCCAGGAACTGATTTAATAGAGCAGAAGCATTCGCTAAATTGGCGATCAGATGATGCTCCCCTTCGAGCAAGCTATCCAGCTGCGAATACAGCAGCTTTGCGTTTTCTTCCCGGGTGCCATTGTACAATGATGCATGAAACATGAGATAACCTCCGTCTGGTCAGATGTGAAGCATACACTCTATTTTACCTTTGCTGCAGCGGCAATTCCACTTTCACCGTAGTCCCTTTGCCTACTTCGCTTTCTATGGTAAGCTGACCGTCCAGCTGTTTGATCATTTTTTGGCTGATCATGAGACCCAGTCCTACCCCTTTTTCCTTCGTACTGTAGAACGGTTCCCCGATTCTCTCCAACCGCTCCTGGCTGATTCCGCTGCCCTCGTCCTTGACCTCAACACACAACATCTCACCCGATGCGTAAGCAGAGAGTGTAATATTCCCCCCTTGCGGCATCGCTTCAATGGCGTTTTTGAGGAGATTAATGAAAACCTGCTTCAACTGACCGCTGTTGCTTAATATAACAGGCAGCCGTTCCTCCGCCTCTAATTGAATTTGAATATTGTTCATAATCGCCTGTGTTTCCAGCAAAGCCGTGACACTGCTGAGCAGCCCCCGAATATGTACCGGCTTTAACTGCAGCGCCTGCGGCTTGGCGAGCATAAGCAGCTCGGTGACGATCATCTCGATCCGGTCCATTTCCTCCATCATGATCTGAAAATACTGCGGTTTAACCTGATCATTTTCCAGCAGCTTGATGAACCCCTTAATCGCCGTCAACGGATTACGAATTTCATGAGCTACTCCGGCGGCCAATTCACCTACGACCGTCAGTCGATCCGACTTGCGTACCAGCTCCTCCGCTCTTTTCTGCTCCGTGACATCCCTCGCCGCCACCACTACTTTTCGAAGCTTTCCGTCAGTATAAAATACCGGCGTGGCATTAGCCTCCAGCACCACCACTTCACCAGCGGAGTCGATACAGCGGAACTGGAGTACAATCGCTTTTTTGGTCCGGCTCATATGCTGAAATTGCTTATGCAAAAAGTGATGGTCTTCCGGGTGAATATAATCGATAAATTGCTGATTATGCAGCTCCGCCGGGGAATGGCCCAGCACCGTCTCAAACGAGGGGGAAGCGTAGCTCACAGTACCATCGCTGCGAATCATAAAAATGAGATCGCTCATATTGTCCGTAATGAGCCTATATTTTTCCTCGCTTTTCCGAAGCCGCTCCTCTACTTGCTTTTTCTCTGTAATATCTACACAGGATCCAATGATTTCGACGACTTTACCTTGACGGTAGACCGGTCTTAAAGAAGCGATATAATAAATGCCGTTCATGCTGCCTTCATACAGCACGTTCTCTTCGCCCTGCCACGCCCGTTCATAATATTCCAGCTTCAACGCTGCTTTCTCGGCAGGAAGGAAATCGCTCAATTCTTTGCCTACAATCTGCTCCGATACGAATCCGAGCCGATACATCAAATCTCCTTCACACAGCGTATGAATGAACTTCCCTTCCACTTTTTCAATTTTCATCATCATTCCCTGCTGCTGACGGAGCAAATCCATTAAATCTTGTTTGGCTAAACGAAATTCCTCTTCAAGACGGCTCGCCTCGGTTTGTCTATAGTTCATCGTATACATCGGCAGCATTTGCTCAATTTCATCTACGGCTTCCTTCATTTGTTCTGCCGGAAAAGGCTCGCCGAAAAAATACCCCTGTACCTGATCACATAAATACTGCTGCAGGAACGTAAGATGCTCCTTCGATTCGACGCCCTCTGCAATGACCTCCAGCTTTAGGCTGCGGGCCACGGCGATAATCGCTCTTACAATATTCGCGTCACTGAGATCGTTCACGCTGTCTTGTACGAAGGAGCGGTCAATCTTCAGACGGTCGATGGGCAGTCTTTTCAAATAATAAAGGGAGCTGTAGCCTGTCCCAAAATCGTCAAGACTGATCCGAACCCCCAGTTCCTTAAGGTCATGTAAAATCCGTTCCGTCCGCTCGACTTCAATCATGACGCTTTCCGTGATTTCCAGTTCAAGAAAATGGGCAGGCAATCCGCTTTCCTTCAGCGCTTCTTTGACAGTCAGCAGAACATCGGATTGAAGAAACTGCCGGGCAGAAATGTTGACGGATATAAACTGCAAAGGACTGCCTTCATCCAGCCACTTTTTCATTTGAAGACAAGCCTGTCTAATGACATGCTCTCCGATCGGAACAATTAAGCCATTTTCCTCGGCAAGTGGAATAAAGAGGTTTGGCCCGATAACCCCTTTCTGTGGATGATCCCATCGGAGAAGCACCTCGATGGCAATTACCTTTCCGGTTTCCAGACAAATTTGCGGATGATAGTACGCCCCCAGCTCCCCGCGTTCGACGGCTCTATACAGCTCCAATTCTAGCTCCGATTTTTGATTTAAGTGTTCATAATGCTCCTGATCCAAAAGGTGAAAGCGGTTCTTCCCCTGCTTTTTTGCATATACCATCGCCGCCTGCGCGGAATGAAGCAGGCTTTGCTCCTCTAATCCAGGCCTTGGATATAGGCAAATCCCTACATTGACAGACAAGAAAAATTCATAGTGATGCAGGTAAAATGGCCGGGCAAAGCACTGGATAATCGAATTGCTGAGCTCTACCGCTTCCTCTTCGTCCGTCCCCTGCACCAGAACGACGAACTCATCGCCCTCCAGCCTGAATAACTGATCCTCGGGATGGATGACATTGCGAATCCGTTGTACCGCAAACTTCAGAAAGGCGTCGCCGGTGTTGTAGCCCATCATCTCATTAATCGATTTAAAGCGGTCGATGTCCAAATACAGCACGGCCGCATCTTTTCCTGATTTGCTGCAATTCTCAATCGCCTCTTCCAGCTTCTCTTGAAGCATGTACCGATTGGGCAAGTCAGTCAAAACATCGTGATAGGCCATATGCTTCATGACCTGCTCCGCCTGCAAAGGTTCTATTTTGTCGTCTCCGCCTGGACGTGAGGCGGAATCCCGCTTCTTCATCCAATAATATTGAATGAAAGCGGTGGCAAGACAAGCTATGACGATCCATATGACATATCTTATGTCGATCCATTCCAATGAACAGCACCCCAATATATGAAGAATCATCAAGCATGGATTACTTCGACACTTTGCAGTGAATTCCTTTTGTCCGTTCTTAATCCACTCATCCGATTTGCAATAGGCCATGGGAATCGATAGTCCAAGCATGAATAATAGCCCTGCTCATGTCTTGATGGCATGAACAGGGCTGCGAAACAGCAGAATTTCTTTTATAAAGAAAAACACGCGTTCTGCTGATCTCTATTAATCTTTATGCATCTGCGAATAAGTCGGAAGACAAGTAACGCTCTCCGCTGTCTGGAGCCAGGCACAGTACACGCGCATCTGACGGCAGCTGCTTTGCTTTTTCTACAGCGAAAAAAGCAGATGCTGCTGATGAAGGCCCAACCAAGATGCCCTCCTGCGCCGCCAGCTGGCGCGCCATGCTTTGGGCATCCAGATCTTGAATATGCAATATTTCATCATAGATGTTCTGGTTTAGAATGCGGGGCACAAATCCTGGACCCGTGCCGGGAATTTTATGCGGACCCGGCGTTCCACCCGACAACACGGGGGAACCCGCCGGCTCAACGACATAGATTTGTAGTCCGGGGATTTTTCGCTTCAGCTCCTCGCCTACTCCAGTAATGGTACCGCCCGTGCCGGCCGTTAATACAAGCGCATCCAGCTTGCCTTCAAAAGCCTCGAGGATTTCCACGGCGGTCGTGGTTCGATGCGCATCCGAATTCGCAGGATTTTCAAACTGCATCGGAATATAGCTGTTCGGAATGGAAGCGGCAAGCTGTTCTGCACGCTCAATCGCCCCCCGCATCCCCTGCGTCGAAGGGGTTAGATGCACCTCCGCTCCGTAAGCGCGCAGCACATTAACCCGTTCCTTCGTGGCATTCTCGGGCATGGTGATAATACAGCGATAGCCTTTGGCAGCAGCCACCATAGCTAAGCCAATGCCTGTATTACCTGATGTCGGCTCGATAATGGTATGCGTACCGGGTACGAGCCTTCCGCTTTTCTCTGCTTCATGGATCATATTGAACGCCGCCCGATCCTTAACACTTTTTCCAGGGTTGAAATATTCGAGTTTCATATAAACCGATGCTCCGGAGGGATCGGGCACCCGATTCAATTGTACAATTGGGGTATCACCGATCAGGTCCAGAACGGAGGAAACTATTTTCATCGCTGCCTCTCACTCCTCTTCACTTCGCGTACAGCTGAAATTATCCTTCGTCTAATCCCAACAAGTTCATGATTTCCCGTCTATGAGCTGCGAATTCCTCGCCATTCCGGTTTCTCGGTCTCGGCATCGCCAAATCGATCGTGCGCACCACTTGCCCCGGCCTTGCGCTCATCACATATACCTTGTCCGCTAAATAGAGAGCTTCATCGATATCATGCGTAATGAGCAGCATCGTCTTGCCCGTGCCCTGCCACAGCCTGAGCAGCTCATTCTGCATCGTTAGACGAGTCATTGCGTCCAGTGCGCCGTAAGGCTCGTCAAGCAGCAGCACGTCTGGATCCATGATCAGCGCTCTTGCGATGGCGACCCGCTGTCTCATTCCGCCGGAAAGCTGAGACGGATAATATTTGTTAAATCCCGACAAGTTTACCTTCTCAAGCACGGCATTGATCCGTTCCCTCCGTTCAGCCTTGCCGATTCCAGCTAGTTCCAAGCCGAGACCGACATTGTCCTCGACCGTTGACCAAGGATATAGCGCATGTTCCTGAAAAATAAGCATCCGATTCGGCGCCGGCTTCGTAATGGACTCACCGTCTGCCAATGCCTCTCCTTCCGAAGGAAACTCCAAGCCTGCGAACATGCGCAGCGCTGTGCTTTTGCCGCAGCCGGACGGACCGACAATCGCCGCGAATTCGCCTTTGCCAATCGTAAGGTTGATGTCTTTCAGAACTTGCAGGGAGCCGAAGGATTTATTCACACCGCGCAATTCTAGAGTTTGCATTTTACTGATCCCCGCCTCCCGAAATATATCTCCATTTCAATAATTTACGCTTCAATTGCTCCAGCACGACATGGTCTAATATCGTGGCGATCGTACCGATAACGATAATGTACATGACAACACCCTGCATATCCGCTACTTCTCCGGAAAAGCTGATCGCAAATCCAAGGCCGACGGCTGCACTGCCGACCATTTCCCCAGCAATAAGCGACCGCCATGCATTCCCGAAAGCAACCTGCGCACCGGTAATAAAGGCAGGCAGTGTCTCAGGCAAATATACCTTGCGAAGCAGCTGCCCCTTGTTTGCCCCAAGCACCTTCGCCACTTCCAAATGTGTCCGGCTGACTCCTTCCGCAGCATTCATTACGGAAAGCGCCATCGGGAAGAAGCTCGCGATGACAATAATCATGATAATCGGCGTATCGTTAAATCCATAAATAATGACGAGAAACGGAAGCCACGTGATCGGAGGAATGGACTGTAAAATCGCGATCAGGCTTCTTAGGAACATGGCAAATTTCTTGGACAATCCTGCAAGAAGACCCATGAAGCCCCCAAGCAGACAGGCGATAGGATAACCGATGCCCAACCGGTACATACTGGCACCGAGCGCACTCCAAAAGGCCCCATCGGACAACTCGTCAAAAAGCCGATCAAAGACATCCACAACAGACGGGATAATGATCGGATTATTTAAATGCCCCAGCTGGAGCAGCAGCAAGAGACTTGCCGCCGCTGCCAAAAAGGGCCATAGATGATTCCAGCTCTTTCGTAGTTTGCGATTCATTGGTCAACACCCTGTTTATTCATATTGTTTCTGCCACGTCAAGTCTAGTGCTTGGTTCACATCGATTTTCTTTTCCAGGATTCCTTGATCGACCATCATCTGAGCGACTTCATCCATTCTTTGAATATCCTGCTCGGTAATATCCCATCTAAATTCCTGAGATTCGATCGACGCTTGAATTACTTCCTGTGCTTTCACCGTTCCGCCATCCGAGGTTTGCAGCTCATCTTCCTTAATAAATTCCTTCGTAATATATTCTGCCGCTTTAGCCGGCTCATTCTCCAGCATTTCAATCGCTTCTTTTTGCGCATCCAGCATCTTATTGATCAGCTCTCGATTCTCCTTCACGACTTCCCCTGTTGCGATCGTCACCATGCAAGGGAAAGGCCATTCTTGCCCGATTTCATAAATCTGCTTCACCGGATAAGTGAGCTGAGCGATGGAGCTGTACGGTTCAAAGACGAAGGCAGCGTCTACTTTTTCTGCTGCGAGCGATTGGATCGCTACGGCAGGCGATACGTACTGCATCGTAACATCTTCTCTGTCAAATCCAGCGGTCTCCCATACTACACCATTCAGTACGACATCGGCGGTGCTTCCCGCTTTTTGCGAAGCTACACTCTTACCTTTCAGCTGATCCAAGGTTTCGATTCCGCTGTCCTCATGCACAAGCATCGCATGGAAGCCCATTTGCGCTCCGCCGACAATTTTCAAATCCGAGCCCTTATCAATCCAAGACAATGCGTTCGTAAAGCCTAGTACGCCTGCATCCAGCTGTCCGCCAACCATCTGCTTAATCAAATCCGTACCGCTGGTAAACAGCTGCATTTCTACATCCAATCCATATTTCTCGTAAATTCCCGCTTGATAAGCAAGAATCGCTTGCGCATCATCCATTACGTTCAAATAACCGATACGAATCTTTTCCAGCTTCTCTTCGCCGCTTGCTCCTTCATTGCCGCTGTTGTTGTTTCCACCACATGCAGCCAAACTTAATACCAAAATGAAAGATAAGACAAATACAGACCATTTCTTTAATCCACTTGCTTTTTCTGAAAACATCGAGATTGAACCCCTTCCATCGTTCATTATCAATTCATTACAATCCCTATTTATTTAGTGGGTTTAATGGGATTAATTTTAGGCGATAAACCCCTTTTCGTCAATATGAATTTAAGTGCAAGTTTTTATTCATTTTGAAGCATCTGAAACCATCAGTGATCAGAGCTGCTCAGCGTTCATACTCATGTCATCATGGCTTTTAGTTGTTACATTTGTAACTGTGCTTACGTTTTTATACAATAGGGCTAGAATGAATTGGAAAGGATTAAATGCAAATGAAGAAAATATGGCTTGCTCTATGCTTCGTGTTCGTGCTTTCCGCTTGCGGAAATAACAATAACCATTCGGGTTCGTCATCGGTTCCACCAGAATTGGTTGAATTAGAGGTATCTGTCGAGATTACGCCGGAATCGATTCAGCCCGGTGATACGGTAACGATCGCTGCGGAAGTGTCACTAGAAGGTGAACCTGTGGAGGATGCTTCAGAGGTCCAATTTGAAGTGTGGAAAAAAGGACAGGAAGAGCATGAAATGATCCCATTAGAGGCGCAGGATAAAAACATGTACAGCATTGCCAAAACGTTCGAAGAAGAAGGCATCTATTATGTAGTTTCACACGTCACCGCCCGTAATGCGCACCGCATGCCGAAGACCGAATTCATCGTCGGGAATCCGCCTGAGAGCACCGATGCCGATACAGAATCGGATGAATCTCATATGGAAGAGCCGATGGATGGACATGAAGGACAGCACGAACATTAGAACAATAAAGTAAGGCTGGTGCTTAAGAGTCTCAGGTTGACCGTCGCATCAGCTGCTCTGTTTGGCCGCTATTTTCAAGGAAGGTTTTATTGAAACGGATTCTTCAAACAAAACATGGACTAACATAAAAAACTGCACCTCATCCGGCTGAAATCGTATATCCCGGAAGGTGCAGTTGTTTTATTATCTTTCATTACTTGGGATGGTTCACTCTTCACCTTTCAGCAGCTTCAGAAACACCTTCATTGCTTTCGTCGGTGTTGTGGCCGCATGGGTGATGGAGTAGAATTGCCGCAGTACGGGTGTCCCTTCAATTTGAAGCACCTTGAGTGTTCCGAGGCTTAACTCCTTTCGGATCGCCCATCTGGACATGAGCGTAATCCCCAGTCCCGCTTCGACGGACTCTTTAATGATTTGCGTGCTGCCGAATTGCATTAGCTGCTTTGGCTGCAGTCGGTGCTCAAGGAAAAATCGATCTAGAGCGCTTCTAGTCCCCGAACCCGGTTCTCTTACAATCCAAGTCTCCTCATTCAATGCCTCAGGCTTAACGGGAGTATGGTTATCCAGTTTATGATTCCTTCCTACAATGACAACCATCTCATCCTCTCCAACCTCATCCATTCTTATATGTGGATGTTCGACCTTTCCCTCTACGATCCCTATATCCAGTTGGTGAACCGAAACCTTATCTGCAATTTCTTTCGTATTGCCAATATAGATGGTTGGTTCAATTAACGGATACTGGGTTCTCAAGGTAGATACGGCGTGAGGCAGCACATATTCTCCGAACGTATAGCTTGCGCCAATATGAAGACTCCCCTGCGCTTTGTGCTGGAGGTCATCCAGCAGCATGACCATCCGATCATGTACTCCTCTCATTTCAAGGGCATGACGATAGACGATTCGCCCTGCTTCGTTCAATCTGACATATTTGTTGGTTCGATCGAGCAGCTTAGCCCCCAGCCTTTGCTCTAACCAACTGATATGCTGGCTTACAGCCGGCTGTGTCATATGCAGCTCTTCTGCCGCTCGTGAAAAGCTCTCCCGCTCCGCTACTTTAATAAAAACCTGCAGTTGTTGTTCCATCGGGTCTTACTCCTGTCTGTATCATGCATAAGTGTTTTGTTATGAACTATATTATAATCATTTATTTTTCTAATTAAAAGAGGGAGCGTATGATGGATGCATATGAAGGAGGTCGCATCATGAATTTACCCATGATAAAGAAACATCCGGCCGGCACTCCCGGTTCTAAAATCTCAAGCTATGTGAATGGCATCGGCTTCTGTCTGCTGCTCACGATTGTTGCATTCGGCCTCGCACGGCTTCCGATGCTGGAACGAATCGGCCCATTAGGCGCGGCTCTTGTACTGGCTATCGTATACCGGTACAAGTTCGGAACCGCCTCATTTGGAGAGAAAGGCATTCGCTTCGCTTCCCATTATATGCTTCGCTGGGCGATCATGCTATATGGGTTCAAACTTAACCTGCTCGTCCTTTGGAAGCACGGCGTAGGACTGCTCCTGGTGGATTCGCTGATTGTGGCCACTGCGATCATCGGAATGATCGTCTTAGGAAAACTACGCCGCACCGATCAGCAGCTCAGCCTTCTGCTGGGCGCAGGCGCAGGCATCTGCGGTGCGGCCGCGATCGCCGCTGTGTCCTCTATCCTTAAGCCGAAGGAAGAATTCACGATATTAAGTATCGGTGCCATTGTGATTACCGGTACATGTTTTGCTTTCGGATATTCACTGCTGCTCCCATTTCTGCCTTTGAGCGATGTTCAATATGGTATTTGGACGGGATTCAGTCTTCATGAACTAGCCCACGTAGCAATGGCTGCCGCACCCGCCGGAGAAGAAGCCGTCACATATGCGATTATGGCCAAACTGGGAAGGGTGCTGCTGCTCATTCCCGTCTGCCTGCTCATAGCACACAGGCTGCCGTCCGCAGATGCATCTCGTTCTGCCGGAAAACTCCCCTATCCTTGGTTCTTACTCGGGTTCGCAGCGTTCAGTGTACTCGGCACCGTATTGTCTTATTTTCATGCAGGAGGGATCCTGATATTGCTGCTGGAACCGCTCGCCGGATTGCTGCTGTGCATGTCTATGATTGGACTTGGATTAAAGGTTCATTTCAAACAAATGAACCTGCAATGTATAAAGCCTCTCACGTCTTTACTGCTTATTTCAATTGTGATTTCTTTTCTTTCCTTCCTTGGCGCCCTTTGGATATAGTTCAATGAGAACTTGCAGAGAAATGGGAGTTAAGTCTAAAGTCTGATATCGCTCCGATCATCAAATCAGAAAGCTGCCAGCTTTATAGTTCAATAGGTGCTTGCTCAGATGAACGTCCCTTCTATACAATGGAGGTTAAGTGAAAACGCCTGTGGAGGTTGCTTCAATGACTTTATATCCAGAAATGTTTATTTCGATCTGGCATGTTGCTGTACTGATTCTGGGTGTCATCGCCTGGATCGCGATGGTTGCCGGGGGATATGAACGGAAAACTGTGTTCAAGAGCACCGCCGGAGCCTTTATCGCCTTCTATGTGATCGTTACCATCCCAGTTGCCGTTGCAACTTATGATTTAAAATATACCGAGCAGCAAATGTTTGAATCGCTGCAGGAGCATTATGAGCGGAAAATGGTCGATTACAGCGATCCTTCAGAATTGGATAAAGTCGTCCTTTCGGTCGGCGTATTCGAGAATCGTGACGGAGATTACCAAATGAAGGTGTATGCCGGCAATTTCAGTGAAACACTGGAGTTCAAAGGAGAAGTAACGGTATATTTCTATGATGAGAATGATAAAAAAATAAAAGATGAAACCTATGAACATATCTCGTTAAAGCCAGGGGAAAAGAAAGAGATCGACTCCTTCTGGGGAGAAAACCAAACGGGGACGTATCGATATTTTTTCGAAGAAGATGTTGAATAGAATGACCTGTGAAAAAGCCGAGGGATACTATCCCCCGGCTTTTTCATTTCGATATGGCTGCTTCGGGCTCGGTTTGATATAGCGCATGAGCCAGTATGGAAGCCAAACAAGCACGACATACAGTATGACTGTGCCGATCGCCGTTGTGGTCATTTCATCAGCAATCAGTCCGCGCTCGGCAAGTGCTGTGCCCGTAAAGGTCATGACTACAAAGATCATCAGCATAAACCACAGCATATGAAGCGGATGTCTTCTTTTCTGCATCCACAAGTATACGAACTCCGTCATCCCAAGCAAAGCGAAACAAAGCCCAAAGTTATCGTGATCAATGACGTCATGCTCCGCTAGCAGAACTAGACCGAACAATCCGCCCACTTGCAATGCAATCGCAGGAAGCGATGCCGCCAGCCAAGATCCAAACCCGCTCTTCTTCGGCCTAATCACCAGCGGCCCTGTTTCAGCTGATCCCGCTTCCATGACCGTCTGCTCTTGTAACGCGTACAGCTTATCCGTAGATGCCTCAATCAGTTCATCCATCTGCCGATAAATATTGCCTGAAAACTCGAAATCGATTAAACTCTCATCAATCATCAAGGATCGAAGCTGCTCGGGATCTGGGTGATCTCCAAGAAGCGTGCTGCTGAAGCTGAGAGGAACTCCCTTGCCGCTGAACGCCGCCAGCCACCGATTAATACCGTCGTCCTCATAGAAATGGATCGGGACAATTTTGGGCTCCCCCAGATACTCCGAATATATAATATACAAGACGGGCAGCAGATGAATTCGCGCCTGTCTCTCATGCCATCCGGATGACTTATACGCATAATGATTCTGGGCCGCATATTTTCCGCAGATCACCTTATTCACTTTATGTAGGTCTATTCTCCCAAAAACAGGCTGCGGCTCATAAGGTGTCCATTCCTGGATATCAATCCGATCGGCCTCAAGCCGATACGCGTTCAGATGACGGTTGTGCCAAATCCGCCTTTTCAACTGCTGCAGTGAAAGCTTTACAACCCAAATGCCAATCGGAATAAGCAGCAAAAGCAGCAGCAGCCAGCTAGACTTAAACACAACGTACAGCCATACAGGGCCTACGATTAGACTGATGCCAAACAGCAAAACCAAAGTGAATACTTCAAAGGTTAAAATCCAATAAAAGGGTTCCATTCTTCTCTGCTGCTGAACATGAATGGTTGCTCCTGTTTCCATCCTTCTTCACACCCCTTGAAAATCAAAGATGTCAGAATGTTTCCATTCCTTTCATGATATTCGATTTCCATTCGTGAAGAACAGAGGCTTAAGGAACAATTTACATCCTCTCGTCTATATTTGAAAGTCGGACGTCCGCAATTTGCGACGTCATCCTTTCCTGTACTTGCGGCCTGCTGGCAGCCAGCCTACTAATCTTGCAAATTTGCTTAATCCAACAATACGTCCAATACGTCTTGTCAATGACATTTATCAGACCACTGCATTTTTCGCTTAAAAACTAGAAAAAAAACGTGCGTAATGCACGAGTTTTCATCCATGTTCATTCTATTTTACGATATCATTTATCTCTATTATTTTTCGATATAATTCGACAAAAATTACGTTATGCGCTGTTGCTGCTCGTCCGGCTCAATATGAATATGCGCGTAATTGATATGATACTGCTTCTTTAGCTGACGTTCGATTTTTTCTGTAATGTCATGGCTTTCCTTCACACTCATCTGCGGTGAAACGGCGATGGTGGCATCCAGAAACACCCGATTGCCATGCCTCCTCGCCTTCACGTCCTTTACATTCCGAACACCCGCAATCGTCTCGATACATTTGGACAGCTCCTCGATTTCTTCCACCGCGTCAAACCCGTCCGTTAGAGTCAAGGACGACTCGCGGAATATATCCCATGCGGTCTTCAAAATGATTAATCCGACTGCGCATGCTGCCAATGGATCGAGCCAGGCTGCACCGAACTGAGCGCCGACGATGCCGATCAGAGCTCCCACGCTGACGAAAGCATCCGAGCGATTATCTTGGGCTGCCGCAAGCAGTGCCTGATTGTTGATTTGTTTTGCCAGACGCAGGTTATAGCGGTAAATACCGTACATGAAAACCGCACTGCCGAGCGCCACCCAGGCCGCTAGTGGATCCGGCGTTCCCTCTGTCCCGTCCATAAAGGTACGTACCGCTCCCCACAGCACTTCTATGCCTACCACTGCCATAACGAAAGAGGCGACCATCGCGGATATGGTCTCTGCGCGGAAATGCCCATACGGATGATCCTCATCCGGGGGTTTCCTTGAAATACGCAGCCCTATCAGTACGGCCACCGATGCGATAATATCCGTCGTATTGTTCCAGCCATCTGCCATTAACGCCTCAGATGCCGCATAAAATCCCACTCCGAGCTTGATCGCCGAAAGCAATAAATATGCGCCTATACTTACCCAGGCACCTTTCTCCCCCTGCTTTAAATCCTGATACGTCTCCATCCTGCCCGCTCCTCCGTCATCCCGTTGCCTGCTCCAATCTTGTAACATGTTTCCCATTTCCCTATAGAACATGCACCGGTCCATCATACTCCGGTATAATAATGGAAGCAGATTTATTCGCTTCGTCATCGTATCATTCAAAGCTCGTGTGGGTCTAGAGAAACAGTGTTGCTGTGTGGAAAAGCAGTTTGCATCGGGCAACCGGTTTAACTGGGGGAAACATTTTGGGAATTATTGTTGGACAATCATAGCAGCGATTGTATTTCGTCCTATCTGCATATATAATGGAAAAAATTGCTTTTGCGGAGGCGAGTCATGGTACAACAGAATAAACATATTAACTTTGTCGTAGCCGGCTTATTGTTGGCTATTTTTATGTCTGCGATGGACAACACCATTGTCGCTACGGCGATGGGAAGCATTGTCGCTGATTTAGGCGGCGTGCAGCAGTTCGTCTGGGTCACCTCGGCTTATATGGTGGCCGTCATGGCAGGAATGCCGATCTTCGGCAAGCTGTCGGATATGTACGGGCGAAAGCGTTTCTTCGTCTTTGGACTGACGGTGTTTCTGGTCGGATCCGCCTTATGCGGACTCGCGCAGAGCATGGTGCAGCTCAGTATTTACCGCGCCATCCAGGGCATCGGAGGCGGTGCGTTGATGCCGATTGCCTTCACGATCGTGTTTGATATTTTCCCGCCTGAGAAACGGGGCAAAATGACAGGCCTTCTTGGCGCCGTGTTCGGATTATCCAGCGTTTTCGGCCCGCTGCTGGGCGCCTATATTACGGAATACATAAGCTGGCATTGGATTTTTTACGTCAATGTGCCGATTGGCGCAGCATCGCTGTTTCTTATTCTGAAGTACTATAAGGAATCTCCTTCTCATTCCAAGCCGCGCATCGATTGGTGGGGCGCTTCCACTTTGGTCATTGCGGTGGTCGCTTTAATGTTCGCATTGGAATTAGGCGGCAAAGAGATGGGCGGCAGGGTGCTGGAATGGAGCTCGCTGCCGATTATCAGCCTGTTTGCTGTTTTCTTCATCTTCTTTATTGTCTTTCTATACGCGGAAACGAAGGCCAGCGAACCGATCATATCATTCTGGATGTTCAAACGTCGTTTGTTCGCTTCATCCCAAATTCTCGCTTTCCTGTACGGTGCGACGTTCATCAGCTTGACCGTCTACATCCCCATCTTCGTTCAAGCCGTTTACGGCGGCTCGGCGACGAGTGCGGGGCTGATTCTCACACCGATGATGCTCGGCTCTGTCGCAGGCAGCTCGATAGGAGGCATTTTTCAGACGAAGACGTCTTACCGCAATTTAATGGTGATATCGATCATCACCTACGCGGCAGGAATGTACTTGCTTAGTACGATCAGTCCAGATACGGAGCGCTGGATGCTGACGGTCTTCATGGTGCTCGTCGGCTTCGGGGTCGGCTTCTCGTTCCCCCTGCTGCCTACCGCCTCCATTCATAATTTAGAGGTGCATCACCGGGGGTCGGCCAATTCAACGAATCAGTTTTTCCGTTCTCTTGGAATGACGCTGGGCATCACCATCCTGGGCTCAATTCAAAGCAAGACGTTCGCCTCGAAGCTGGAGCAGTCGTTCGCGGATGCGCCTGGTGGAGGCATTCAAATGGGGGATTTCGGTGATCCAAGGGAAATTTTTGAACCCGAGCAGCGTGCGCAGATTCCGGATTTCGTTCTGGACAAGATCGTCGATGCAATGTCATCCTCGATTACTTACATGTTCCTGCTGTCCCTTATCCCGATCGCTCTAGCAGCTGCAGCGGTATTTTACATGGGCGGCGAGCGAATCGAAATTCGCAAAAGAATTGAACAGCCTGAAGTAAGCGAATAAAACCGCACACTCATTCCATTTGGAAGCTCATGATGATAAACTAGTGAAAGAAACATGTGAAACGATGAAAGGATGAACCTGTGTGTCTTTAGTAGATATTAGCGATATATCAAGAGCCTTGCTGATAACCCTGTTCACTTCCCTGCTCCTTATTTTCTCTTTATTCAGCTGGGCGGTCGTTGAAGGATTTAAGCAGCGGTTTAAGCGTATGGGCATGTTCATCGTTCTAGGGGTTGTCGCATCTGTGGCGCTCTACTTTGTTCTCGATACTTATTTCGCCGAAGGTGAGCATGCTTTAAGTGTATGGGTACGACCTGTATAAACCGAATATTGGGGATGTCGGGGAGATGGGAGCAAATCAGCGTGCTCCTATCTTCTTTTTTGATCCAGATCTTCAACACCAACATACAATTTTATGTAAATTATATCATTTTTTTGGATAACGCGCTCAACATAAAAATCCTTGCTCCGTCCAATGGTCAACGAACGGAACAAGGATTTTCTGCTGTTTCCATTGCAACTTTTATCGTACCTGCATCATTCCAGCTTCAGCTTCGCAAGTGCATCCGCCAGCGCCGTATTGATCGGTTCATCATCCTGCTTATTTTGCTGATTTAAATACTGGGCGACATCCTTCTTGGATGCTTTGCCCTGCTTTTCTTTGCCCTTTCTTGCTTCGAACGCGGACAGCTTCTCCCGATAACCGCAGGCACAGACGAAAATTTGTCCTTCGCCCTCTCCGCGCAGCTCCATCCGCTTGTGGCAGTTCGGACAACGAGCGTTCGTCGTACGGGCAAGCTGCTTGCGATGGCCGCATTCACGGTCTTGGCAGACGAGCATTCGTCCCCGCTTCCCTTTCACTTCCAGCATCGGCTTGCCGCAATCCGGACAGCGTGTTGTCGATACGTTGTCATGCTTGAACGTTTTATCGGACATTTTGATTTGCCGGACCACTTGCTCGGCATATCCCTTCATTTCACCGATGAAGGATTGTTTGTTCAGCTTGCCCTTGGCGATCGCGGACAGCTTCTGCTCCCACTCTGCGGTGAGCGCCGGCGAGCGGAGTTCTTCAGGAACCAGCTCAAGCAGCTGCTTCCCTTTGGACGTGATATATAGATGTTTGCCCCGTTTCTCCACCAGAAACGTGCCCAGCAGCTTATCGATAATGTCCGCACGTGTCGCGACGGTGCCAATTCCGCCCGCTTCGCCAATGGTACGAATCAATTCCTTGTTCTCTCCCGCCATGTATTTCACCGGGTTTTCCATGGCCGACAGCAGAGCCGCTTCCGTAAAAGGCTCCGGCGGCTTCGTCTCCCCCTGTGTCATAGAGGCAGTGCGAATTGGCAGTGATTGCCCCTTCGCCAGCTCGGGCAGCAGCTGATCCTTGAGCTCCTCCGGCGCATCATCGTCCTCCGCATCCAAACCGAATAGTTCCTTCCATCCTGCGGAAATCACTCTTTTCCCTTTGGCGGCGAAGCTTTCTTCGCCAATTTTGACCTGAATCGATGTCTGTTCATATTCAAAAGGCGGGCTAAGTACGGCCAAAAACCGTTTGACGACTAAATCGTATATTTTCCGCTCTTTATCGCTAAGCTTGCTCAGCATCGCCGGCTGCTCCGTCGGAATAATGGCATGGTGATCCGATACTTTGCTGTCATCTACGAAAGACTTATTTGCACGAATTTTAGATTTTAATATTTTTGAAGCTGCCGCCGCATAAGGCTGTACCATACAGGCCTTTACACGCTCCGGCAGTGTATCCACGATATCGGATGATAAATATCTCGAGTCCGTCCTCGGGTAAGTTAATACTTTGTAATTTTCATACAGCCGCTGCATAATCGACAGCGTTTCCTTCGCTGAAAATCCGAACTTCTTATCTGCGTCCCGCTGCAGCTCGGTCAGATCATACAGCGCAGGAGAATACTGCTTCTTCATCGTTTTGCGGAGCTCGGTAATCGTGCCCTGCTTTTGCTGAACCGCTCGCAGCACTTGTTCAGCCTTCGATTTGTTGAATGTACGGGTGCTGTTTGTTTTGGCATCCTGCCACAGCAGCTGCAGTCCGTGATCGGTCACGGCCTTTACACCGTAAAACGTCTCCGGCACGAAGCTGCGAATTTCTTCTTCTCTGCGGGCAATCATCGCAAGTGTCGGCGTCTGCACCCGTCCGCAGGACAATTGTGCATTGTATTTCGTCGTCAGCGCCCTTGTCGCGTTGATGCCGACGAACCAATCCGCCTCCGCACGTGCTGCCGCAGATGCATAGAGCGGTTCATATTCCTTCCCGCTGCGCAGCTTCTGAAAGCCTTCCCTGATCGCTTTATCCGTTACCGAGGAAATCCACAGCCGCTTCAGCGGCTTATGCACGTGCGCCTTCTCTATAATCCAGCGGGCGACGAGCTCCCCTTCCCGTCCAGCGTCGGTGGCGATCACAATGTCTTTAACATCCTTACGCTGCATCTGTGTCTTGACCGTCTGAAACTGCTTCCCTGTCTCCCGAATGACGACCAGCTGCAGCTTGGACGGCAGCATCGGCAAATCCTCAAGCCTCCACGTTTTATACTGCTCACCGTACGTTTCCGGATCTGCCAATGTGACGAGATGTCCCAGTGCCCACGTGACGATATACTGCGTTCCTTCGAAGAAGCCGTTTCCTTTCTTGCCGCAATTCATCACTCTCGCGATATCTCTTGCGACGGAGGGCTTCTCCGCCAATATTAAAGATTTACTCATCGGTTACCTCACTACCTTCATATTTCAAGCTGTTTGCGTCTAATCTTTAATCTTTAAGACTCATTCCATATAGTGTACCATTTTGTCACTCGAGGATAAACCGCTTGAACTCCCCTCGGATTCATGCCGCAATTTTGATCAAAACAGCCTGCTTCTCTTTATGTATACTCACATCAAGGATATCTCACTTCGTGTGCAGGCAACGGATCAACACCATTCCCGCTCCGAGAATTCAATGTATATCGTTAAGGAGGAAGTCCAATGAATACCCTTCCAAAAGTTCTCAAATGGCCGTTATTTATTCTAAACGCGATGCTTTATTTGTGTTTCGGCATTTTGCTCGGGGAAGATGAAGAGCCGGAAACTCCATTCAGGAGTCCCCAGTGAAACCAAAATCGCCATGAAACAACCTATCAACGTGAGGTGGAGCTCCGTATCGTTCCGGAAGCTTTGATGGGCGTATAGTACAGCTATTTAAGATATGATTTATATTTCGAAAAAAAGACTGCCCCAAAAGCGCCTCTGCTGCCCTTGAGTTCAACAAATGACGTCATTGTCACTTATTCTCATGGGGGCAGGCCAGCGCTTTCATATCGGCAGCCTCTTCCGGAATTCGTGTATACCGCTGACTCGGCTTACAGCGGGAGCAGCGCTACAGTTTGCTTCTGTTCCAAACCGCTCACCATGTCGAGCCAAGCTTGCGGTTTATTCGGCAATATCGCATAATACGTTCTCAAGAAATCGACAATCAAGTCTGCTTCCAGCTCCTGCAAGTCCTCTGCCATCGGGAGGAAGCATAAGTCGAGTCCGGATACCGCCTCCCCGTCACCTTGCCAAGAAGGATGCACATAAGGGAAATCAAGTCGTTTGTATCCCATATGGGAGAGCACCTCTCTACGTACATACGGATCCATCGGCTTCACACCCCCGAAGGCATGCTCCTCTACACGATACGGATCATAAATTTCCGCGAACATGCCTTTTACGGGCTTGCCAGCCCACTGCTTCAGATCCGCTCCTCTTTGATCAGCCAGAAATTTGCCGATGCCGAGTCCAGGGCGTCCAATGATCGTGAAATCCGTCATCGCTACGTTCCACTGCGCATAGTAGCGGTATTCGGTGGCCCCGACGACTTCCCCTTCATGTACTGCGACACATACGCGAAGCCCCTGATCCTGCAGCGGCTCTTCCCACAGCTTAAATTCCAGCACTTCCTCGGGCGGAAAGATGTCCTGCATCAATTGATGCATTTTCGCAAATAACGGATCCTGTATACTCGTAATTCGATGATACTGCAGCATAACGACGCCTCCTTTATCCTTAGAACTATTGATTTCCATGAACCTACTCACACCTTAAATGAAGCAAATCCATATGAAGTTCATTTCTGCATATGATTATAACTTTTAATGCTCTGTGCAGTCCATCGCTGCCTGAACCGCTATTCATTCTCCATAACTGGATATGGATTTGCTCCCTGCAGATACGGCATACAGCTTCACGTAGGCTTCGGCTTTGTCCTTCTCGTTGCCTGTGCCGTCAATGGATCCTCCGGCCATACATGCTTCGGATATCTTCCCTTCAAATCCTTCTTCACATCGAAATACGTATTCTGCCAAAAATGTGCCAAATCCCGAGTAATCTGAACCGGCCTGTTTGCCGGTGATAAAATATGCAGCAATAGCGGGACCTTCCCCTTTCCAATGCGGGGTGTCTCTGTCCATCCGAACAGCTCCTGCAGCCGCACGGCGAGCACGGGACCGCCTTCTTGTTCATAATCGATGGTAATCCGCGAGCCGCTAGGCACCGTGATTTTGTCCGGAGCCTCCTCTTCCAGCAGTCTCTGCTGTTCCCATGTCAACAGACTGCGTAGAATGTCGGCCATATTCAGACGCTGCAGCTGCGCTTTGCTCTTCATACCTGCAACATATGGCGCCGCCCATTGTTCCAACGAATCCAGCAGCGCCTCATCCGATACATCGGGTATGTCCGGCTCCATCTGGCGCAAAAACTGCATCCGCTTCTGCAGTCGTCTCGCATTTGCGCTCCATGGAAAGATCGAAATCCCTTCTTTCCGGATACCTGCGAGCAGAGCTTGCTGCACCCGTTCCGGGTTCGGATCGGCCTCACTTCGTTCCTTCCATAGGATAGACCCAATCTTCCACTGATGCTTCACCTTTACAGCTTGGGCTTCTTCATCCCACCCTACCAGCGTATATTCTTGTATTTGATGCGCTAGGTTCCGCTCCATAACCTGCTCTAACAGAGTCGCCGCTAAATAGATTCGGCTGTCGGGCAGACGATCATCCAGTGCAGGAGCAACAATATACGGTTCGATTGCAAGAGGAGAGTCTGATGGCAGAACAGCCCTTCGGCCACTGCTAAGAAGAAATTGACCTCTCCCTTTGTTTAGACCGATGCGATCCGGGTAAGCGAATGCCGCAAGCAGTCCGCAGTGCTCCGCTGTCGGCTCACTCTCCTTCGTAATGGCCAGTTCTCGTCCCAGCCTGTCGGCTTCTTCTAGAATTCGCCGGTAAATCCCTGCATCCACAGATGGATGCAATTGGACCTTCCGGTCACCGAGCAGATATTCGATCCTCTGCTGCAGATCGATTCCAAAGCGGTCTGCTCCATTTCGTACAAAATCCTTCTCTCCAAGCATCGCAGCCATCACGCAAGCAAGCCATCCTTGCCCGATGGATCGTGCCTTAAGCATCATGTGCGCCAGCCTAGGGTGCGTTCCGAGCTTCGCCATTTCTTTGCCGTGCTCGGTGATACGTCCATCTTCGTTCAGCACTCCCAACTGGCTGAGCAGTTGTCTCGCCCCTCGATATGCAGCTTCTGGAGGGGGATCCAGCCATCTAAGCTCGGAGGGGTGATCGATCCCCCAGCCTGCGAGCTCCAGTGCCAATGCCGATAAATCCGCCTGCTTCATCTCCGGCTCACTTTGCTCCGGCAGCTGGTCATGCTCACGCCGGGACCACATTCGATAGCAAACTCCCGGTTCCAAGCGGCCAGCCCTGCCTCGTCTTTGCTCCGCGGACGCTTTAGACAGCGGAACGGTTTCCAGCCTGCCCATCCCCGTTCTCGGAGAGAATTTGGGCACTCTGCTCCATCCGCTGTCCACCACGATACGTATCCCTTCCACCGTTAAGCTGGTTTCTGCAATCGACGTGGCCAGCACGACTTTTCGCGTACCGTCTGGCGATGGCATGATCGCTTTCTCCTGCTCTGCCTGCGGCAGCTGTCCGTACAATGGAGCTACCGTGACAGGTGAAGGAAAATGAACTGACTCCAGCTCCCGCATCGTGCGGCGGATCTCTCCCGCACCCGGAAGAAAGACCAGCATATTCCCCTGTTCTTGTCGAAAAGCATCTTCGACCTGTCGTGCAACGCTTTTCCACAACGGCTCATCCTTGGAAACCGGCCTATAATGGGTCTCTACCGGATAAGCCCTGCCTTCGCTCTGAATCACCGGTGCGCCATCCAGCAGTTCAGACACCGCTTCGGTATCCAGCGTAGCGCTCATGACCAACAATCGCAGGTCATCCCTTAGAATCGATTGGGATTGGAGACATAAGGCCAATCCGAGATCCGCATGCAGGCTCCTTTCGTGAAATTCATCAAAGATGACCGCTCCCGTATCTTCTAATGCAGGATCGTCTTGCAGAAGTCGTGTTAAGATACCCTCGGTAATGACCTCAATACGGGTATGCCGACTCACCTTACTGTCATTTCGCATCCGATATCCAACCGTTTGCCCTGCCTGTTCGCCTAACTGCGAAGCCATATAGACCGCAGCAGACTTCGCCGCCATTCTTCTTGGCTCCAGCATCAGAATGCGCCGACCCTCGAGCCAAGGCTCGTCCAGAAGAGCCAGCGGCACAGCCGTCGTTTTCCCTGCTCCGGGCGGAGCAGCGAGTATCGCTCGATTGTGATGGCTGAGTACTTCTTGGAGTTGATTCAGCACATCATATATAGGTAAATGCTTCACGCTGTTCCTCCGATTCGTTCATGGTTTCCTATTTCTAGTATCCATAACTAGCGGTTTCATCGCAACATTATAACAAACCTAATTATCATAAGTATATTATTATAGTTATAATAGCACCCCTTCTCTTTTAATAAAGATTTGCTTATTTGAGCGTGAAAAAGAGGAAGAGGGGAAACAATAAAAGGAAATAAAGGGAATGAAACCACTTTAAAGTTCAGGATTGCATCATATCCGTTTCAAAGTCCGGTTGACATCACAAGGAGAAGACGTTACCATTAAGATAATACTGGGAGCGCTCCCAAATAAGGTGATCCTATTGAGCAAGCACACATTAGAGTCCATTGCCCGTTTAGCGGGTGTTTCGAGAGGAACGGTATCGCGTGTAGTAAACCGTCAGCCCGGCGTAAAAAATGAAGTTCGGGAGAAGGTTCTGAGCATTATTGAGCAGACCGGGTACTACCCGAATTCCCAAGCGAGAAGTTTGGCCGGAGGGCGAACCGAAAATATCGGCGTCGTCGTATTCGGAGATGATCCCCTATTCTTGAAGCATCATCTATTTTACGAGGTGCTGCAGGGAATACAGAGTCATTCTACGCTCCATCATTATGATTTACTGTTATTCTCTAACCGAAGTGAATCCGATAAGGAGTATTGGAAGCAGATCGGAGACAAGCGCAAGGTAGATGGCTTCATTATTATGGGCGAATACATCAAAGAAGAGTATTTGCAGTATTACAGCGAACGCAAGCTCCCCTTTGTACTGGTGGGGAAAAGAAAGTTCGAGCATGTCACTTATCCTTGTGTCACATCCGATTATCGGCAAGGTGCCTATAAAGCCACACAGCACCTCCTTGGGCAGAACAATAAACGGATCGTATGTATACAGGGGATCCCCGACTCATACCATGAAGATGAGAAGCTTGCAGGCTACCGCATGGCGCTGGAAGCTTCGAGCATTCCATATGATTCCGAGCTGATTGTACAGGGAGAAGCCGATCAGCATAAAGCGGCGGAAGCGGTTAAGAAACTGCTGCGCAAAGAAGTCACATTCGATGCAATATTCGCTGGAAACGACTTGATGGCCATGGGAGCCATTCAAGCTTTGCATGAGCATGGTTTGAACGTTCCACA
This sequence comes from Marinicrinis lubricantis, assembly GCF_042658665.1. Classification (NCBI taxonomy): domain Bacteria; kingdom Bacillati; phylum Bacillota; class Bacilli; order Caryophanales; family Paenibacillaceae; genus Marinicrinis; species Marinicrinis lubricantis. The sequence goes on along the minus strand of NZ_JBHSQV010000186.1, from coordinate 87,314 downwards.
TGACGTTTCCGTGGTCGGCTATGACGACATCGCCGCGGCTGCCTTCTTTCATCCTCCGCTTACGACCGTCAGTCAGCCTAAAACCAAACTCGGTCAGGAGGCGGCAGAGCTGCTCATTAAGATCATTCAGAGGGAAGCTGACTTCTCCGAGCCGGCTGAAATCATGGTCACGAACGAGCTGATCATTCGAGGCAGCTCAGTAAAGCGGATTGACTGAGAGTCAAATCCTTCACCCCGCAGGCTAAAAGCAGATGACGCCGAAGCCTGCGTACCGCTTTATTATTTCCTGCACCCCTTTTTGGGAGCGCTCCAAATACGAAAGGTTGTGCTGTAAATGAGTTTTGAACAAACATACGATGTCGCCGTGCTTGGAGGCGGACCTGCCGGTATCGCCGCGGCCATTTCCGCCGCCCGCTCCGGAGCCAAGACCATCTTGGTCGAACGCTACGGCTTCCTCGGGGGCATGTCCACGCTCGCGCTCGTCTATCCATGGATGACATTTCATACCGCAACGGGACAGCAGGTTATTCGGGGCATCGCACAGGAAATTGTTGACCGGCTTCAGCAGGTGAATGCATCCCCCGGTCATCTGCGGGATACCGTCGGATTCGTTCATACCTTAACCCCCTATGATCCAGAACGGTATAAGCTGCTCGCGTTTGAAATGCTAGAGGAAGCAGGGGTAGAGCTGCTTCTTCACTCCGTACTGACCGATGCTAGGATGGAAAAAGGATGGATCCAAGCCGTCACGGTCCGCAGCAGATCCAGCCCATTGACGATTCGGGCGAAAGCCTTTGTAGATGCCACCGGTGACGGAGAATTAGCCTATTTAGCCGGTGCGCCCTGGGAATTCGGCAACGAGCGCAGCAAGGTTCAGCCCATGACGATGAAATTCCGAATGAAAGGCGTCCAGCTGGAAGCTGTCAAACGTTACATGCAGCAGCACCCGCAGGAATTTTACGAGAAATCACTCATCGATCAGCTTGACGAGCTGCCATTAACCGGTGTCAGCGGCTTCTTCTCCCTCTGGAAACAAGCCGACCTCCCGCTGCCGCGAGACGGTGTATTGTTCTTCACGGGTCCCGGCCCAGATGAGGTTCTCGTCAACGTCTCGCGCGTATCCGGTCTTGACCCGCTGAAGGCGGAGGACTTGTCGAAAGCGGAAATCGAAGGCCGCAAGCAGGTATTTATGCTGGAGAGCTTTTTCCGTCAGTGGATTCCAGGATTCGAGCACGCCTACGTATCCCAAGTCGGCACTCAAATCGGCATTCGAGAAACGAGAAGAATCATTGGAGAATATGTCTTAAACGGTGAGGACGTGTTAAGCGGTGCCCGCTTCCCGGACTGCATCGCCCGCAGCGGATATCCGATCGACATTCACAATCCCGAAGGAAAAGGCATAACGGCGAATTTCATTCGGGAAGGCGGCGCCTATGACATTCCTTATCGGTCAATCGTACCGAAAGACGTTGACAACCTGCTGCTCGCGGGCCGATGCATCTCCACCACCCATGAAGCTCAGGCGACCACCCGATTAACACCAAGCTGCATGGCGATCGGTGAGGCTGCTGGAGCGGCAGCAGCCATAACCGCACAGAATCATACGGCTGCTCGTGACATAAATATTCAGCAGCTGCAGCAGCGATTGATTGCTTCAGGCGCGGAGCTCGGAATTTAGTTTTATAATCCTTCATCACATTGGCCAGCCAAGGGTTCATAATCAGCCCGAGCTGGCCTTTTTATCATGAAATGAAGTCATTTATGTCGATGATTTCAAAGCGATGACGCATAGTTCATCGGAAGATTCCACCTATCACTTCATTCAACCACTGTCCACGCAAACTCCGCATTTGGCACATAGGATAATCCGTGCGATTCTTGGAGAGACGCACTTCGCCTGAGAATCTCACGACTTGATTTTGGATCCAATATGATAGAGGGGCAGAACGACACATTGTATGACGTGAAAAGGAGCGTAAGAGCATGTCCAAATATCATATCATTATCGATTTATCAGACTTTAAGCTTCATTTATACGAGGACGGCAAATGGGTCAAGACCTATCCCGTCGGCGTCGGGACGATCGCGACCGCCACACCGACCGGTCGATATACGATCGTCAATAAACAGCGGAATCCGGGCGGGCCTTACGGCGCTTTTTGGATGGGACTATCCAAGCCTCATTACGGTATTCATGGAACGAACGATCCGTCCTCCATCGGAAAAAGAGTTTCCAAAGGATGTATCCGGATGCACAATAAGGATGTTCTCGAGCTTTCCGCCAAAGTTCCAATAGGTACCGCTGTTACGATTCGGCCATAGTTCAGCATACCGAGCTCGGCCTTCTCCTAAAAATGAATGTTGGGGATTCTCCGAAGAATGCGGTAGTATATAGGGTGAAGGGAGGATGCGGGATGCACAAAGTATTGCTGGTCGAAGACGAGAAGGTCATGGCCAAAAACATCGCATTTATTTTACAAAAGGAAGGTCTTGAGGTGGATGTCGAGCATGACGGAGACAAAGGATGGGCAGCCTTCCAGTTGAAGTCGTATGATTTGCTGCTGCTTGATTGGACCTTGCCCGGCATGGATGGACTTGAGTTGTGCCGCATCATTCGCAAAGCATCATCGGTCCCTATTATGATGATTACCGCCAAAGAAGAATTAATTGATAAAGTGGTTGGCTTGGAGGTTGGTGCCGACGATTATTTGACCAAACCCTTCCACCAAAGAGAGCTGCTGGCCAGGGTCAAAGCGCTTCTGCGCCGAAGTCAGCTGAATGGACAGTTGTCCCTCACGGAAACCCCATTCATCACATACCAAGGCCTTGAGTTAAATACCGAAACGTTATCACTCCACTACAATGGAAACAAAACCGATGTAAGCAGCACGGAGTTCAAGCTGCTGGATCTGTTCATGAAACACCCGCAGAAAGTCTATACACGAGATGAATTGTTCGACAAAGTATGGGGGACGACGGCAGGCTATAGCGATCGAACCGTCGATGTAACGGTGAGCCGTCTGCGCAAGAAGATTGCAGATCTCTCTGGAATGCAGGTGCTGCATGCCGTACGCGGATTAGGCTATCGCTTCGGAGGACAGGAATGAAGCTTCATTATCGGCTGTGGATCGTCTTCTCGATATTTTGGCTGATCGGTATGGTCATTCTTTATTCACTTATCACACCGATTTATGAGAAGCGCTCTTTGAAAAACAGCGAACAGCTGGCCTTATCGGAAGGGTACACGATTTCCAATCGGATTGAAGGCCTATACCCCAAGTTTCCGGAACGCGCGGAGGGCTATCTTGATTATTACAGTGGTCTCTTCTCCACCCGCATATTCGTGCTGGATTTCAATTTTCAAGTCGTCTATGACGCCTTTCAGGAGATAGAGCCTGGCGATAAGCTCAGTGTTGAAGTGCTGGACCAAACGCCGCCCGCGGTTCACTATACCCATACCGAGAACTTCGGCTATGTACAGTATTCGCTGCTGGCTCTGCACGGCGGTGCCGATGGCTATATCCTTCTCATCAAAGATATCAACGGGGTCTATGAGGACGTCACTTCATTCCGCTCCCGCGTGCTGTTCTATGTTGCCATTGCCTCGGTAGCTGGATTTTTCCTGTTTTACTTCGTCGCTTCCTGGTTTACACGACCGCTTCGTATGATGAATACCCACTTAAAGCGCGTGACGCCGCAGCGGCGCAGGTTCGCGATGAAATACAGAGGGAATGACGAGATCGGTGAATTGGTCGACCAAATCCGATTCATGGTGAAACAAATCGAAGCCTATGAACAGCGGCAGAGACGGTTCATCAGCACCTCTTCCCACGAACTGAAGACGCCGCTGGCCACGATCCAGCTCATCGCCGAGAACCTGCCGGATCTTCGAAACGATGAAGCGATGCATAGAGAATACCTTCTTGATTTACGAGATCAAATTTCGAAGATGCGGCGAACGATTCAAGGGATGCTTCAAGTGTACCGAATGGCGGACAAGCCGCTTCAGCGCAGAACAATTACGATGGAAGAGATAAAGGCACACGTCGAAGAGCAATTTCGCCACATGTCGGAAAGCAAGCAAATTCGCATCTTATTTGGTGGAGATGGAAACGGCCTGTATGCCGATCCGGGGCTGTTTTTCCCTGCATTGGACAATCTATTGTCCAATGCACTGATTTATTCGCCCGCCCAGCGCGAAATCAATCTGTCCCTCCATGATATGGGCGGTGAAACCTTATGCCGAGTGTGCGATCAAGGCTATGGCATCGATCCTGCGGATGTACCGTACATCTTCGAACCGTTTTATCGCTCCAATAAGGCATCCGGATGGAATCAAGAAGGAAGCGGACTTGGGCTCGCCATCGTTCAGCAGATGATGGAGCTGCATGAGGGCAGTATTCACGTTGAATCTAAACCAGGTGAAGGAACCTGTTTCGAGCTGTTTTTCCCACGTAACAAAACTGTTACATCCGAATCATTCTCATGATACAATCTCGGTCTACAATGGCATTGTACCAATCAAAGGAGGAATACACTCATGAAAAGAAAAACATTGGCATTGATGCTGTTCGCGATGATCGCCGTTCTGGCTTTCAGCGGATGCGGGACTGTAAACAATAATCAAAATAACCAAAGCAACAACACATCCGGTTCCAGCTCGAATAACGGTGCCGTGCACAACGAGAACAATGTTTCACCCGTTGAAGAGGAAGAACCAAACCTGACACAGGAAACGGTAACACTCTACTATTCTGACGATGAATTAATGAAGATGTATCGTGTGAAGCAGGAGGTCGCAGTTGAATCCGAGGAACAACTGCCGACGGCTGCACTGGAAGCCTGGATGGACGGTCCCCAAATCGATGGATTGAATAATCTCGTACCTCCGGATGTCGTACTGGAGAAAGTGGAGATCAAAGACGGCATCGCCTACGTCAGCTTTTCCAAAGAAATTAAAAACGCCAATTTAGGCTCGACAGGCGAGCTGTTCCTTCTCGACCAAATCGGCCTGATCATGAATCAGTTCGGCGCAGAGAAAACGCAGATCCTGATCGAAGGACAGATCGAAGAATCGCTGCTCGGACATATGACGATTAATGAGCCTTACGCATCGCAGGATCCCGAAAACTACGAGTGGAAGGAATAGAACCGAAAAAACTGCGAAATCAAAAAAGGAATGGTGCTCCATCACTGGACACCATTCCTTTTTTCTTGTACCGCAGAGTATAAATTATGATTTAATGCAATTTGAACTTCTCTAATTGAGCGATCAATGTGGTGGAAATGCCTGAGAGCTCGGAAGATTATATATCATTTCCGCTAGTACTGACTCACACTATATCGCCAAGCGATATCCTACACCGCGTACGGTTGCAATATATTTCGGCGATGTTGCGCTGTCTCCTAGCTTCTTGCGAATGGTCTTAATGTGCACATCGACCGTATTGCTGCTGCCGAGGAATGAGCTGCCCCATACTTTCTCCATCAGCTCTTCCCTTGAATATACGGAGCCATCGGCCGTCAACAGCAAATGCAGCAGCTCAAACTCCGTCTTCGTCAGCTCAATGCGGTCTTCCTGTCTAATCACAATCATCCGTTTCACATCGATACAGAGATCTTTGAAGCAATACATGCCCGGCCGATGCTGTTCATCGGCAGCGGGAGGATGCGTGTTGATCATATCCTGCAGCATTTGGACAATTTCCCCTACCTCTAGAGGCCATACGAGCACCTCTCCTTGGACGGGCAATGTATACAGATCGGTCTGCTGATCCCGGCGAGTTAAATACACGATACTGAATCCCGGTCTCTGCATCGTGGATAAGCATTCTAAATTGAGAATATCCTCACTCGCCATCGGGTGCGTCAGATCGACGATCAGCACATCGGCTCCGCTCTCTCTGAGCAGCACCGGTTCCAAGCGATGCAGGACGAAGAGATCGAAGCAGCTGGAGGACAGCTCTCCCATTAAATCCTGAAATTGATTCGGAAACGGACTGGCGAGTACAATCCGATTCGTTGTAGAACAGAAGCTGCCTTCCGGCACGGATGGCTGCTCCGTACGCATACCGCCTCCGCCGTAAGATGATGTGTCCGCCATGGTCAAGATGAATTGCTGTGCATTTAATTTTTTAGCGTTCTGCATTCGGCACACACTCCTTCAAATACGGCATGGGCATGTTCTATGCTGTACTTCGTCTCCCCAGCCACCGCGTCTACCCATGCTCTTGGAATTTCGGTCAATACTTCATCCACTCTGCCGCAGCTGCGGCATATAATATGCTGGTGGTCATCCGTTCTCGCATCGTATCGGCTGGCTGATTCCCCGAGCTTCAATTCTTGAATTAATCCCACGTCCGTTAAATAGCGCAGGGAATTGTAGACCGTTCCGTATGCGAAGTGATGGCCTTTCTCTCGAAGCCTTTCGATAATTTCTGCGGCCGTCGGATGGTCGTCCCTCTCCTGAATAATTTCGTAGATTACTTTCCTTTGTGTGGTCAAATTGATTTTATTCATATTTGTGCTCATACGATCATTCCAGTCATCGATGAATTGAATTTAGATTTAGTATAAATCTTAATTGAGAATCGGTCAAGAAGACCTATTTTTTCGTTCCCTTTATTGTGAATCTTTTTTCAAAAGAAAAAGCACCCCTTGTACGGAGTGCATATGCAGTAGATTTCATGGAATCATTTCCTTCTGTTATCCAATGAACGCGAAGACGATAAAGCTCGCCGCCTCATTTGCGCTATACATATTAACCTCCTTGACTAAAGAAGTCTGTAAATGCAAACAAAACGGAACATAAAATGACAGCCGAAAGAACATAAATTCTAATGAGTTTAAGCTGATAATCGACTAGCTTCATCCTGCCGCTAACGATTCGCTTAATGAGCCCGGGGAAAAAGACCACGATGTCTAGCATGCACAACAAAGGAATGAGTATGATCGTTTCAAATAAACTATACATACTTGGGTCGATCCCCATAACAGCTCTTATTCTTCTCTATTTCCGCAGTTACCATTTTCGCTTAATGATAAATCCGTTCTCGATCTTCTCGAATCCGATCTTGGGATAATACTCCATCGCCTCTGGAGCCGACAGCAGGATAAGTGCGGTTTGTTCATCGATCTTCTCTTTCACCCGTTCTATCATTTGCACGCCGATCCCGCTGCGCTGGTAATCCGCATCAACCGCCAGATCGGACAAATAGCAGCAGTAGCTGAAATCCGTTAGCGCCCTCGCCACGCCAATCAGCTTTTCATCGTCCCAAGCCGATATGATGAGATGGGAGTGATCGATCATTTGCTGAATTCGTTCTTCCTGATCTACCGGCCTTCGAATGCCGCTGCTCCGAAATACTCGAATAACGTCTTCCACACGAACGGGTTCATTGACTTTGTACTCAATACGGCCCATGGCACCAGCCCCCATCTCCAATTTTCCATTTATTGTAACACTGTGAAAGGCTGGCGTCACCCTTTCTCAAGTCCTATCCTGCCGTATACTGAACAATATCAACGGAATAAGGTGCCAGCTCGACTACAGGCTCTAGCCATTCATCTGTTAACATACTTTTATAATTCGCACCTATTTCGACCGTTTTGACTTCTTTAGATAAATTGAGTACGAATAAGTACTGTTCGTTCCTTTTTTGGCGTACAGAAATCTGTACTCCATCCGGCAGATCCTTGAAACGCTGTATACCGGACTCCTCCATGAGCGCTTGGAATAAATCAACGAAGAAAGCTTCCTCGGGCTGCGTTCCGATATAGATGACCTTTCCACTTCCTACGGGATGGACGGTGACCGCAGGCTTCCCCGCAAAGAAATCGTCTGCGTAAGCAGCGATGGTCTCCGCTGTCACTGGCTTGATGACATCACACCACTGCGTGCAGGTGTAGCTTTTATCATCGTTCATCGTCAACGTATGCACATGCGTTCCAATCGGATCGTATTCTTCGACCTGAATGCCGGCCGTCTTCGCAAGCGGTCCTGGCAGCGGCTCCATCCAGCAGACGTTGTTCATGTTTTTCACACCGGTGCGGTGCGTGAGCACCAGCGTCCCCCCAGCCTCTGCAAAAGCGTGCAGCTTCGCCGCCATCTCCTCATCCAGAAGATACAGCGACGGCGCCACCACCAGCTTATAGCCGTCCAGCGAATCGGTCGTATTCTTCACATCCACGCCTGCTCCGAGCTTGGTTAAAGCTCGATGGTAAACCTTCAAGTTATCGAAGTAATCCATCCCTTCCACCTGAGGCTGAATGCGGAAGGCGATATACTGCTCATGCGAATGCAGCAGAGCGACGTCATTTCGCAATTCCGTACCGTCCAGCTGGTCGGACAGCTTGTTCACTTCCCTGCACAGCTGTGCGAATTCTCTAAATCTTCTTCCCGGTACATTGCTGTGGTCGATCAAGCCGTGCCAAAACTGTTCTGCGCCGATCGTGGCACTGCGCCAGCGAAAATGGACGACCGTATCGGCTCCCCTGGAGATGGACTGCCAAGAGAAAGCGCGAATGAATCCAGGCTGCGGCGTTCTCCACATCGGGAACCAGCATCCCGGCGGCCCGCTCATCGTCTCCATAATCCAGAAGTTTTTGTTCTTGATGCCTCTTGTCAAATCGAGCGTCAGCGCTCCGCTGTATAAATTCGTATCCGCTTTGTCCGGATTCGTATTCGGATAATAATCGAGAGATGCGAAGTCTAACGGTTCGCACACCTTATAATAGTCCAGCATCGTCGGATAGCTCCAAATATTGTGCGTTACGAATTGGTTCGGACACTGCTCCCTTAAAATCTCAAGCTGAACTTGCTGAAAAACCACGCAAGAATCAATCTGAAAACGGTAGTAGTCCAGCTGATACGACGGATTCAGATGCGGTGAACCGCCGAGCGGTGTCGTCACCTGACTCCATCGGCTGTACTCTCCGCTCCACACAACGGTTCCCCACTCTCGGTTCACCGTTTCCAAATCGCCGTATTTGGCGCGCACCCAAGCTCTGAACTGTTCATTGCAGTTCTCACAGTTGCACTCATTCAAGCCGAATTCGTTATCCGTCTGCCAGCCGATCACCGCCGGATGATTCGCATACCTTCGTGCCAGCTTGTCGACGATGATCTTCGTATAACGGTGAAGCGACGGGCTGTTATAGCACCGATGTCCTCTGACTCCAGGGTACCGCGGATGCAGCTGGGCATCCACAGGAAGGACATCGGGGTGCTTCTCGACTAACCAATTCGGCGGTGTACAGGTAGGCGTACCCAGTACGACTTCGATACCCTTTTGATGAAACAGCTCGATCGCGTCATCCAGCCATTCGAACTGAAACTTCCCTTCTTCCGGTTCCAGCCGACTCCAGGCGAATTCCGCCAAACGAACGAGCTTCACGCCCGTCTCCTTCATCAGCTGCGCATCCTGCTCCCATAATGAACGATCCCAATGCTCCGGATAATAATCCACTCCTATGCGCATATGTGTGTGCCTCCTTGCATCCTGCTCAATGTAGTAAATATGGTATCAGTATAGCGAATGCATGGAGGGAAGGAAAATGCAATTAGTAAACTCTCAAGCTTTTTAGAAAAGTATAATTTATTGTTATAGACTACTACTCTATCCAACTCAAAATAATTAAGAAACCTAGCTTAATCATCGATACAACATTATGATCAAATTACAGAAAAGGTTTACTTTGGATTTTTATTATACTATTATCACAAAAAAAGGATGTTACACTACACTGGTTTATTGTTAGTTCTTTGTTTGTTTTCGTAGTTTCATCAAGTATTGTAGCAGAATCTATTAATGAGGGCGGTGATTATTTAACTGTTAGTGAAGAACAACTAAATCTTTATCTGGAACAAGCAGACTATCCAATGGAATTAATTCAATTATTTGAAACTGACCAAAAGAGACTTATTTACAAAAGTAGAGCACAATATCATTCTCATACCGTAACAAATGCAACTCTAGTTGAGAAAAATAACGATCTTATCATGACTATGGGGGCTTGGGATAACTTTACACATGCAATTACTCTTAGTGAAATAAGTTCCCCAAGAGGTTCCGTTTCATTTTAGTCAATTACAACTGGGATTAGAAATATGAACCAACTAATACTATGACTGATAAATTTGGCTTAGCATGGACGGATGGATTTGACATTGCAGATGGTTCCTCATACTATTCTTATAAAGCTTATGGAGTAGATGAAAACGGAGTAGTAGATGAGAATAATAATCATATGTTGTCAGGTCACCATGAAGCTAGGTTAGGTACTGGTGTTGGTTGGAATGTAAATCTAATTTCCGGGTTTAATCATGGGTGGCTGTTAAAATGAAATTTAAATTTACACTTACTTTATTTATATGTATTTTTGTACTCGTATTCATTATTATTAATTTTACCTCCTTAAAAATCACAACTTCTAGCAAGTATGTGAAAACAATTAACTCAGCAAACTGGAGTCAAGTATATTTTGTAGTGGATGAAAAGTTTCATAACGATTCGTTTATCTTACTCTTAACATATACTGGTGAAGAAAACGTAGAAAATGTGGATATTACATTTAGGACCTTGAAAGGAAATAGGCTAAGTCCAATTTCCTTTCAAGGTCCTGAGGGCTCTAATATAGTCAACATAAACGAAGGTATATTTACTGAATCTTTTCTGTCAACAAAAGAATGGAGCGATATACATTCGATCATCATTAAATGGTCAGATGGCATAGAAACACATGAGGAAATCGTAAAACCTAATTAATATATGTAGGCAATGATCAATACTGTTTTTTGAACAGTCAAAAACTAAATTCTATGCTAACTCCGTAAAATAAACGAATAATTTTTTTCATCAGCAGCTTCATTTATTTCCGTAAAGATGTGAACTTTACCTCCATTGTTAGTCATGTCTAACAATGGAGGTAAAGTTTTTTTGCCTTATTACCGTTTTAGAATTGAAATTACAGGCTACTGATCGGTATCAAAATAGTACTGAAGGTGTCTTTAGCATTGCAAGTTCATTAGGAGTTCATCATGAAGCTTCACGTATGTGGATTAGGCAATACAAATATCACGGCGGAAAACTTTTAAAAAAACTTATTGATCAACCCCATATAATCCATACCACGAAAATAACGATCATCAGCATCTGCAGAACGATTTTCATCACTGTGCTGGACAAGAGCCCGATGAGGGAACCCCAGCCCACCTTGAGTGCGCTGCGAAAATCCGGCTTATGCAGTAACTCCCCCATCACCGCGCCTAGAAAAGGTCCAATCACCAGACCAGCAACGGGAATAACGAACGGCCCGATGAGAATACCGATCGTAGAACCGACGACCGAAGCCCGGCTTCCGCCGTATTTGGTCACACTCTTCGCACTGACCACGTAATCGGCGATGAAGATCGCCACCAGAAATACCGTCTGGATGAACCAAAACCAAAACCCAAACGGATCAAAGCTGATCATAAAGCCATACACAAAAAACGCTGCGTATATCGCGAGTACGCCCGGCAAAATCGGAAAGACCGCCCCTGCCATCCCTACGGCTAACAAAGCAATCACAATGATCCATGCGACAATTTCCAACCGCTTCGCCTCCTATGGCCGCTTACCTCTTAATTTAAGTTCCTTTACTGTCATACGAACGATCAAGGGGACCGTTGCAAAATGAGCCCATTCGCATTTTAATCGAGACTGACAGGTGATGTTATCCCTGCAGCCTAGACCCCTCCTCCGTCGTTCCAAGCATCGTCTTGGAGAAGCGAATCCACTCTCTCGCGGCAAAAGATAAATAGCGGTCTTTCCTCCAGACCATCGCCAGATGCCATGGAATGACTGGCTGTTTCAGCGGAATGATCCGTACCTGTCTCGTGGTCAGCTCCTTGCAGATCGTATTCGGCAATAGAGCAATGCCGAGCTTAGCCGCCGCCATTTCACTAATAAAGTCCCACTGCGAGCTCTTATACATAATATTCGGTTCAAATCCGGTGTTACGGCATTCCTCGATAATGCGGTCGTGCAGCGCGAAGTCCTCCCGAAACAGCAGGAAAGGCTCGTGTTCCAGATCCTTTAACCGGACCTCATCCAGCTCCAGCAGCGGGTGGTCCGCATGGACGACGATCATCAGCTGATCCTCCACGAACGGAATCATATCGAACAGCTCCGGCTTTGTCGGCAGCAGCACCACCCCGATATCCAAATGCCCCGCCTCTACTTCCGCTTCAACCTTCTTGGCCCCGTCCTCGAACAGCTCCAGCTGAATGCCCGGATACTTTTGGCGGAACATTCCCATCATTTTCGGAAAATAACTGGCACCGATCATCGGAGGCAGTCCCATTCGAATGCGGCCGTGCTTCAGTTCAAGCAGATCCCCCAGCTGCACGGTCATGTGCTCAAACGACTGCACCATTCCCTGAGCCTGCTGCAGCAGCACCTCTCCGGCATCGGTCAGCTCCACCCTTTTGCCGACGCGCTCGAAGAGAAGGATGCCTAACTCCTCCTCTAAATTTTTGATCAGCTTGCTGATCGTCGGTTGTGTAATATATAAAGCTTCGGCCGCTTTCGTGAAGCTCTGATGCTTGGCGACCTCTAGAAAGTACTGCAGATGGCGAATATCCAACGGCATGCGCCTCCTTTTCCCGATCCATAGATAAATGGAATGCAAATCATTCTATATATTCATTTTACCTATGAAAATAACTGATGTACACTTTCATTCAGAAAGGAGGCGGTTCTTGTGGTCGCTGCTTATAAATCAACCGTCCAAATCGGTTTGCTTATTGCCATCGCATCGATTTCGAATCTGCTCGCCGAATGGCTCCATCTGCCGATTCCCGGCAGTATTATTGGACTCATCGTTACGTTTATATTACTCAAGATGCACGTTCTTAAACTCGAATGGCTGGAAATGGGCGCCAGCTTTCTGCTGGCTGAGCTGCTGCTTTTCTTTGTTCCTTCCGCCGTTGGCATCATCTCCTACAAGCAGCTGCTGCTGCATGACGGACTCCGCGTCCTCCTCATTGTGGGGATCGGAACCGCTGTTGTCATGATGTCGAGCGGCTTGCTGGCACAAAAATTCGCCGACGTAAAGGAGCGTGAAGGAAAATGATCGCCGGATTCATCAGCTTAACTGCCACACTCGTGGTTTATATTCTGGCAAAACGCGCTTACAGCGCCAAAAAAATGTTCTGGCTTTCACCACTTTTGGTCACGCCTGCGGCTCTCGTCGTTTTGCTGATCTTCACCCACACTTCCTATGAAACGTATAACAGCGGTGGAAAATGGCTGTCGTATATGCTCAGTCCGGCTACCGTCGCGTTCGCGATTCCTTTATACAAGCACTACCCGCTCATCAAAAAACACGCATCTCAAATCTTGATCAGCGTGCTTGCCGGTGCGGCGGTGGCCGCCGTTTCCTCTGCGCTCATGGCATTCGTGCTTCATCTCAATCCGCAAATCGTCTACAGCCTCGTCCCTCGCTCGGTCACCACGCCGATCGCCATGGATGTGTCCGAATGGATCGGCGGCATACCGACGATCACGGCGGTCTTCGTGATTCTGACCGGGATTTTGGGCAGTGCCATCGGGCCCGCCATCATCCGCCTGTTTCGTATTAAGGACGATGTCGCCAGAGGCGTGCTGCTCGGTACGAGCGCCCACGGCGCGGGTACTTCAAAAGCGTTCGAATTCAGTTCCTTGGCGGGCACCGTCTCCAGCGTTTCAATGATTATCGCCGCCTTAGTGACACTTTTTTTGACACCTTCGGTATTCATGATGATCGATCCATTTCTTTGAACATTCATCGCACGGCCAGGCAGGAATGAGAGCTCGCCTGGCTTTTTCATGCACTATGAACCCGGCTGATTTTCACATCATTTCGATCCTTGATGGGTAAGCCTAATCACCTGCATCACATCGATTCTTTGCTTCGTCTCCTCATGTAACAGCCACTTCTCCTTCACATGATCCACAAACAGCACACCGTTCAAATGATCGATTTCATGCTGCATACAGCGAGCCAAATAACCCTCTCCTTCGAGAATGACCGTCTCCCCCTGCCGGTTCCAGGTGCTGATTTTAATACGATCCGCCCTTTGGATTTGGCCGTAATAGCCCGGGAACGACAGACAGGCTTCCGGCCCGATCTGTTCCCCGCTCATCTCTAGAATTTCCGGATTAATCAGCTCGATCAAGCCTTCTCCGCAATCCATAACAATCAGCCTTCGGAGGATCCCGACTTGAGGTGCGGCTAGACCAGCCCTCCCCTCGCTGGCATATAAGGTTTCTCCGAGATCATCGAGGATTTTCTTCGTTCTTTCGTCCACCTTCTCCACCGGCTTTGCCCTTTTACGCAAAATGGGATCTCCGAAGGGCAAAATCTCTTTTACGGTCATCTCTTTAAGCTCCCTTCACCTTGTGAGGCGGTGTGTATACCCACAGATCGTTCGGCGTGCAGTCCAAGGCTGTACATAAAGCATCCAACGTCTCGGCTTTCATCTGCCTAGGCTGCTTAGTTAACAAAGCACTAATCGAGGGCGCGGATAGATGGTAATTCGCCTTCTCCGCCAGCAGTCTGGCTAATTCAGCTCCGGTCCAAATCCCCCGCTCGGCCATGATTTTCCGCAGCATCCATGTTAGCATTCGCTTTACCTCCAAGTATTTTAGTTGTCGACTTATATTTTTAGGTATTGCCTAATATCAACCATTATATTCCTTACTGAGAGATTGCGCAAGGGTCCATATCCCTTTCTTTCCCCATAAAAAAGAGATCCGGTTCTCATCATTTCGCCGCCCCTTTATATTTCGTTGAGCTGATTGAGCTAGTTCATCTAATAGATAAAATGTTCCACTTATTATTGCAAATGCAGCAAAAATAGAGTACATTAAACAAATGGTTTTTATTGAGTTTGCAACAAAAAATATGAACTAAGGAGTTCCAAATGAAGGAAATTCTTCGTGAAATCGGCATGATCGCAAGGGCATTAGACTCCATCAGTAATATCGAATTCAAGCAATATGACCTGACGAAGGGGCAGTATTTGTACCTTGTGCGCATATATGAAAACCCAGGAATCATACAAGAAAAGTTAGCTGAGATGATCAAAGTAGACCGAACGACTGCAGCTCGTGCGATTAAAAAGCTTGAAATGAATGGATTTATTGAAAAGAAAGACGATCCACATAACAAAAAAATCAAAAAGCTCTTTCCAACGGAGAAAGGGCAGCAGGTCTACCCGTTTTTAAAACGAGAGAATGATCATTCCAATCGTTCAGCATTAGAGGGTTTTTCCGAAAGAGAAGCAGACACCCTTTACAATCTTCTTCAAAAAGTAAGAAAAAATATCGAAAGAGATTGGGAATTTGTAAAAAAGGGAAACGAGAGAACGTATTGATTCTATGACAGGAGGCATCATGAAATGACGATCCATATCAAAAAGTGCACCCCCGAAGATTCCCGCAAGCTCCAACAAATGAGTATTGAAACCTTTTATGAAACATTCAAGGATCAAAATTCTCCCGAGCATATGCGGGCCTATTTGGAAAGGGCATTTCACCTGCAACAACTAGAAAAAGAATTATCGAATAAATCTTCGGAGTTTTATTTCATTTATTCCAATGAGGAAATGGCCGGGTATTTAAAGATCAACACCCATGATGCCCAGTCTGAAAAAATGGGTGACGAATCCCTTGAAATCGAGAGAATTTATATCAAGAGCACCTTTCAAAAACAAGGGCTTGGCCAATGTCTGTTAGAGAAAGCGATGGAAATAGCGATAGAACAAAATAAAGAGAAGGTTTGGCTCGGTGTATGGGAAAACAATGAAGCTGCAATTGCCTTTTATAAGAAAATGGGGTTTGTTCAAACCGGAACCCACTCTTTCTATATGGGCGATGAAGAACAGATCGATTGGATCATGACGAAAGCAATTGAATAGCATTTTCCCGGAATGATGCCCATGCCAATTATTAAACATCCGTGATCCCGGGAGCTTTTTGATGATGCGGCAGCGCTCTTTCTATGTCATGTAAACAAAAAAAGGGGGACAAAAACATGTACATTCCTTCGCACTTTCAAATGGATGATATCCAATTCGCTTATGACATGATCCGAGAACATAGCTTCGCAACACTGATTTCACAGCACAACGGAGCACCTTTTGCTACACACTTACCTTTAATGTTGGATAAGGAGAATCAATTCTTGTATGGGCATTTTGCTCGTCCGAATCCGCAGTGGAACGATATTGGCAACCAAATGGTTTTAGCTATTTTTCACGGTCCGCACTGCTATATCTCTCCTTCATGGTATGAAACAAAACAAGCCGTTCCCACTTGGAACTATGTGGCCGTTCATGTATACGGCGAGGTCAGCCTGATGGAGGATGAGAAAGAGTTGATGGATTCCCTGCATGACATGATTTTGAAGTATGAAGCTCCCGATCATCCCTATCGATGGCAAGATGCAGACGCAGACCTTATCGCTGCGCTGAATAAAGGGATCCAAGGATTCAAGATCCAAGATCGAGGGAAAAGCAAAGTTAAGCCAAAACCATTCCATAGAGCGGCAGGAGCTCGTCATCCATCAATTGGAACGGATTCAAAATGAGGATGAACAAAAGATCGCTTCTCTTATGAAACAAAATCTAAAAAGATAACGTTATTTAACGAACCATGAGGATAAGCCGAACAGCCCCTTACTCGCGCCCCCGAAAAAAGGGAGACACGATCTAACATCGGAGGAGCCGTTCATACAAGGCCGTTACAAAGTCAAGGACACGGCTGCAGCTCGTCCAGCCGAACGATGCGGCTGCACAGTCTCTTCAGCAGATGCGGGTCGTGGCTGATGACCAGCACGCCCATCTGACGCTGCTCCGCGATGTGCAGCACCGCCTGCCAAATTTGCGCCTGCGTAATGGCGTCTAGCATCGTCGTCATCTCGTCGGCGATGAGAAACTGGGTCGAGGGCAGCAGCGCCCTCGCGACACAGATGCGCTGCAGCTCGCCGCCCGACAGCTCGCTCGGCCAGCGGGTTAGCCAATCTGGCTCGATGCCGAGCTGCCGCAGCAGCTCCGAATCAGGATCGCCGCCTTCGCGCAGCGTGTCGCCTGATTTCCAGAGCGGGTTGACCGCCTGCTCCGGATGCTGAAATACGAGCTGAACTGGATGTGCGCCGTCCCCGCTTTCCTGCAGCGGTCTTCCATCCAGCCGAACCGATCCTTGAGCGGGCTGCTCGTAGCCAGCTAAAATACGGGCAAGTGTTGTCTTTCCGCCGCCGCTTGCGCCGGACAGTCCGACAATTTCGCCCGATGAGATGCTGAAGCTCACATCCCCGAGGATCCACGGCTCACGGCCGTAGCGAAAGCTGATCTTCTCCGCTTCAAGTCGCATGAATGCACCTCACTCTCCCGCCGCGAACGGCTCGCTGCTCCGGCAGCTCCTGCGCGCACGCTGCCGTCGCGTGGCTGCAGCGCGGCGCGAACAGGCAGCCCGGCGGCAGAGCCCGCGGGGTCGGCTGCGTGCCGGCCAGCGGCGCGAAGTCGTTCTGCGGCAGCGCTCGCCACAGCGCGCGGCTGTACGGGTGCCGCAGCGCCTCGCCGCTGCCGGCAAAGTCAGCCGCGGGCGCCTGCTCGACGGACGTGCCCGCGTACAGCACGGCGACCTGGTCGGCGACCTGCAGCGCCGCTTCCAGATCGTGCGTGATGAGCAGCACCGCGCTGCCATCCTCCTTCAGCTCGCGCAGCCAGCGCAGCGTCTCCTCGATCGCCGCAGGGTCCAGGCCCGGCGTCGGCTCGTCGGCAATGACCAGCCGCGCCTTGCTGACGACGGCGGTCGAGACGAGCACCCGCCGCGCCATACCGCCGGACAGCTGGAAGGGGTACAGCTTCTCCGCCTGCCGCGGCAATCGGTACTGTTCAAAGACGCGACGCTGCTCCTCGGCTGGCTTGCCCTCCCGCACCGCAAGCCGTACGTGCCTGCCTGCCTTCATGAGCGGGTCCAAATAGCTGACCGATTGCGGGATAAAGGCGATCTCCTTGCCTCGCAGAACAGACTGAAGGCTCGGGGTCAGCCGCTGACCGTCATACTTCATCTCGCCTGTCACCTTGGCGTTTTGCGGCAAAATACCGAGGATCGCATGCGCAAGCAGGCTTTTGCCCGATCCGCTCGATCCGACGACCGCTGTAATCTCTCCTTCATTCATCGTCAGCTCCAGCCGATGAATGACCTTAAGCGTCTCCTGCCTCAATCCTTTCCCATATTGCTCGAACGCAATCGATAACTGCTTCACCTCTAAGATCGGCACCCTTTCACCCCCTCATTACCGCTTAACAGATGCTTGATTAAAGCTGTTCGTTTGTCATTCCTATCGTTCATACGATTCATTCCAAACGCTCATGCTTTGGATCCATCAGACGTCGTACATTTTCTCCCATACGGTCAAAGAGCATCACCATCATGACCAGACTCATCCCCGGAAAGAAAGCAAGCCACCACATCCCGATCGATAAGTAGCGCATCGACTCCGACAAAATAATACCGATCGCCGGCTGATGCGGTGAAAGCCCCATCCCTAGAAACGTAATCGCCGCTTCATGCAGGATGGCATGCGGAAAGATCAGCAGCAGTCCAATCCAGCACTGCGGCAGCACATGCGGTACCATATGCTTCATCGCTATCCACCACTTGTTTTTGCCCAGCTTGCGAGAGACATGCACATAATGGGCCGATCTGAGCTGCAGCACCTCCGCGCGAATCACTCGGGCCAGACTGGGCCAATGTGTGAAAGCGATGCCGATGACGACTCCCCTCACGCCGCCGCCCATCACAAATGCAATCAGAATGAGCGTGATCAGATGAGGCACGCTCAGGAACAAATCAATTAACCACGTGATCAGACGGTCAACGGTTCGTCCCATCACTGCCGCAGCAAGGCCTAGGGCGAAGGCAATTCCGACACTGCACAGTGCGGCGGTCAGGCCGACGCCCAGACTTAAGGTCAAGCCTCTCAGCGTTCGCGCCAGCATATCTCGGCCCAGCCAATCCGTACCGAAAGGATGCTCCCATGAGGGCGGTGCATTGCGCAGCTCTAAATTCGAATTCAGCTGCTGATCGCTCACCATAAGCAGGCTGCCCAGCACCGTGAACAGCAGCAGTCCCGCCGTCAGCCCGATCCACAGCAGCGTTCGCCGCCTCAAATTCAAGAAAGCGGGGGCTCGGCGAACAGACTCTATCTCGCGATGACGGCCGATCATACAGCGCGCCCCCTTTCTCTCATCCGTGGATCGATCAGCTTATAGACCAATTCCGCGATCGTATTGCCGGCGAACACGAATACCGCGCTGAACAGCACAATGCCGAGCAGCAGCGGAACATCGCCGCGCAGACCTGCCTGAACCGCGGCTTCGCCAAGTCCCGGATAGGAGAATACCTGCTCCGCCAGCACGGCACCCCCGAACAGCTCGCTGAATGACGCAAACTGCAGCGTCAGTGCCGGCAGCGCCGTATTGCGCAAGCCGTGACGCCAAAACAGCCGAATCCCGCGCTCTCCCCGCGCTCTGGCGAACAGCACGTAATCACTGCCAAGCACGTCGATGAGCTTCTGCCGCGTATGCAGCGCCACACTGGAGATGCCGACGATACTGAGCGTGAGAGCCGGCAGTATCATATGGTGAATACGGTCCATAAGCGTCACATCCTGCGCAAGCACGCCGGCTGGAACACCCATGCCGACCGGAAACCAACCCAGCCAAACGGCAAACACCATCATCAGCAGCAGTCCAATCCAGAACGCCGGCGTTGAAGCCAATATATAGCAGTAGGAGCGGATGATGCGATCTAACCAGCGGTTGCGGTGCATCGCTGCTAAAGCCCCCGCTGCAAAGCCGATGAACCCGGAGAACAGCCATGCCGCACCCATCAGCGCCGCCGAATTCATAAACCGTTCCCCAATCACATCCGCGACCGGACGGCGGTAGATCATCGACGTGCCGAGATCTCCCTGCAGCAGCGACGAGCTCCACTGCCCAAACTGCTGCAGCAGCGGCTTGTCGAGTCCCCAGTAGGCTTCAATCGCCTCTCTCTGCTCTGGACCAAGCCGCACCATATCTGCTCCCACATAAGCCTGGACCGGATCGATGGGAGAGCTTCGAACAAGCAGAAACGATATGATACTGACAGCGGTCAGCAGCAGTACCAGCCGCACCGTCTTTTGAATGAAAAACAACCCTGCACTTCGTAACATGAATCCCCGTCCTCGTCTGCTACTCGTTCCATTTCCAATCTACCACATTATCGGTGACAGGCCAGCCGTGGCCGTGCGGATGAATACGCTGCTTTCCAATATCCAGCTTTTCATTCACTACATACAGATGATCGATATTGACCAGCCATGCCCATGGGGCATCGCCCCTCGCGCTGAGTCCCGTCTCACCGTCCCACTGCGCGTTCTTCCAATGCTGCATCGCTTGTTCTGCATTCACCGCCTTCATCGCCGCATCCAAGTAAGCATCCACCTTGTCATTCTTGTAATAACCTGGATTGAACAGCTCTATGCCGATCTTTTCGCTGTGGTACAAATTGTACATTTCAAGCGGATCATGGCTGCCCCAGCCAAACATAACCGCATTCGCGTGCATCTGCTTGCGCAGCTCATCCCAGCTTTTGCCTTCCACCTGAATCTGTATACCGATCGGTACCATCATATCTGCAGCGGCAATGGCCAGCGATTGGCGGGTCAAGTCGCCTGCGGGATAAAGAAGCGTAAATTCCGCCTTCAAGCCGTTCTTCTCACGCACACCGTCCCCATCCGCATCTGTCCATCCGGCCGCCTCAAGCAACGCTGCCGCCGCCTCTGGATCCCCGTCCTCGATGATCGAATCCGGGTTCCACCAAGGCAGGCCGTCATTCACTGTAAACGCAGGTGTACCGTAGCCCTCCAATACGCCATCTACGAGCGCCTGCCGATCCACCGCGATATTGATCGCTTGGCGAATCGCCAGATCCGCCGTCACATCGTTTCCAACGGGCTCGCCTTGTTCATTCTCCCCGCCAGCCGGAACGACCGGGAACATGATGCCTCGGTTGTCCACACTGTGTACGTTTTCTAGGCGCATTCCAGACACCTGCTGCCTACTGAACGCGGCTGGAATATATGCAATATCGACGTCCCCCGCCTTTGCGGCAGCGAACGCCGCATCCTCATTCATAAATAGAAAGGTGAGTCTTTGAAAAAAAGGCTTTTCCCCATAATACAGCGGATTCGCTTCAACGATCAGCTGCTGCCCTTGATCCCACTGCAGCAGTCGGTAGGGTCCAGAACCGATCGGTCGTTCCGCATAATCCTCTCCATAGGCATGTTTGGGCACAATGCCTGTCGTAATCAATACATCCAAAAAAGTCGACTGCGCCTGCTTCAATGTGAATCGAACCGTATCGTTATCTACGGCCTCGACCTGCTGCAAATTTTGCAAATCCAATACCGATCCGCTGCTTGCAGCCGTTTCGAACGTAAACTGGACATCCTCCGCGGTTAACGGCTCCCCGTCGGAAAACTGAACGCCCTGCCGAAGCTCCACCGTCCAAACCTTCCCGTCCGAACTTACTTCATAAGTCTCCGCTAAATCATTCACGACGTTTAAATCATCATCTCGCTTCAAGAGCGTACTCTGAAACAATGGAGAACCGTACCGTCCCCATCCCGTCGTCGGGTCGAATCCCATTTCCGGCTCCGTTCCCACCGCTAAAATCAGCTCATCTCTTGTGACGTCGCTTCCCGCAGACTGCGGATTACCGGACTCGCTTGAGCAGCCCGCTGCCGCTATAAGTGCAATACACAGCGCCATCAAAGCCAACGCCATCCACCGTTTCCTTGTTCTCCACACGTTTGTACCCTCTCCATCTCTATCCATCTTTCTGTTCCCTATATGTATTCCATACAGCAAGGGCTCTCCCCTGCCGCGCATGTCGCGCTTTGAGGCGAGAACCCTGGAGCTGCTTTTCAGTTTGTTAGAATCCGAAATACGCCTTGGCATTATCGTAAGAAATATCCTGCACAATACGTCCAAGCAGTTCACGGTCGTCCGGGAATTCACCGTTTTCTACCCATTCGCCGATCAAGCTGCACAGAATTCTTCGGAAATATTCATGCCGCGTGTAGGATAAGAAACTGCGGGAATCCGTCAGCATGCCGACGAAGCGGCCGAGCAGCCCAATATCCGCCAGCGCCTTCATTTGCGCGATCATGCCTTCCTTCGTATCGTTAAACCACCAAGCCGAGCCGAATTGAATCTTGCCCGGAATGCCCCCGCCTTGGAAGCTTCCGACCAGTGCGGCAATGGTGTGGTTCTGCGTCGGGTTGAGCGAGTATAAAATGGTCTTCGGCAGATGATTGTCCTGCTCGAGTGCTGCAAGCAGTCGGCACAGCGGAATGGAGATTGCGCTGTCGTTCATCGAATCAAAGCCGGTATCCGGGCCGAGCTTTTCGAACATCCGCGGATTGTTGTTGCGGGAAGCATTCATGTGATACTGCATCGCCCATCCCAGCTCCGCATACAGCTTGCCGAGGAACACCAGCGTATAGGTTTTGTACTTCATTTCGTCTTCATGGCTGACCTTCTGACCGTTCAGCGCCTTTTGGAATATCGCGGCGGCTTCTTCTTTCGTCGCTTCCGCATACGGTACATAATCTAAGGCATGATCCGAAACGCGGCCTCCGACCTCATGGAAAAAGCGGACACGCGCTTCCAATGCAGACAAAAATCCGTCATAGCTGTCCACTGCCTGACCGGATACTTGACTCAGCTTTTCCACCCAGGCGGTAAAGCCTTCACGATTCAGTTCCAGCCCCTTATCTGGACGGAAGGAAGGCAGCACCTTCGTTTCAAAGGAGGCATCCTCCTTCAGCTTAAGGTGATATTCCAAGGAATCGGTCGGGTCATCGGTCGTGCAGATGACCTTCACCTTCGACTTGGTGATCAAGTCCCGGGCTCCAAATCCGCCTTCAGCCAGTTGAGCGTTTACATTTTCCCAAATGGCAGGCGCGTTCTTCTCATTAATGATGTCCGTAATTCCAAAATAGCGCTGCAGCTCGAGATGGGACCAATGGTACAATGGGTTTCCAATCGCGCTTGGAAGCGCTCTCGCATATGCCATGAACTTATCATAATCGCTGGCATCGCCTGTGACGCAGCGTTCATCCACACCGTTTGCCCGCATCACTCTCCACTTGTAATGGTCGCCATACAGCCAAACTTCTGTAATCGTACGGTACGACTTGTTTTCGTAAATCTCCTGAGGACTTAAATGACAGTGATAGTCGATGATCGGCAAATCCTTGGCAACATCATGGTACAGACTTCTTGCCGTTTCGTTCGTGAGCAGAAAGTTTTCATCCATAAACTTCTTCATCGCTTTAACACCCCGCCCTAAAATATTTAAAATAAAAGCCTAACATAAGCGTACTCTGCCTAAATCAAAAATACAATCAAAAATGTTCACGTGAACATTAAAAAAAATTATAATGATATGATTATTTGATCAATTTATTTGATTGAATTTTCTTTCACCTCGAGCCATCGCCGTGAATACGATGCAGAGATGCGAACTTCGACGTATTGAGAACCATTGACTCCATGTCATGAAAAAGGGATCATCGTTCATATACTGTAGGACGAGACTGCTTCTTACCCTAATCGCAGCATCTGAAAGGGGGATGACTGGCTTATGCAGTGACTCGCGTCCTAGCCTTTTGCTATTTTTTTGTATTGAACCGATGTATGGTATACTTAATGACAATAACTTTAGGGGGTGGGCTTATGTTTGAAATAGGCGACAAGATTTTTTATCCGATGCATGGCGCAGGTATCGTAGAGGCCATTGAGGAGAAGGAAATACTTGGTGAAAAGCAGCTCTATTACATTTTGCAAATGCCTTTAAATAACATGCAGGTTATGATCCCTAAGGCCAAAATATCCAATTTAAACATTCGTGGACTGGTTGATTCAGAGACGATGGATACGGCATTAGCCTCTTTTCAAAATGAACGCCCTGAGGAGCCTGCAGTGATCCCAAGCCAACGGTATCGCCATCTGATGAACAAGCTCAAATCCGGCGATATTTTTGAAGGGGTCGATGTCATTCGTGATTTGACCCAGTTAAGTCGGGAAAAGACGCTTGGCAACGAGGACCGTTCCATGCTGGACAACGCGCAGCAGCTGCTCATCAGCGAGCTTGTGCTATCCCGCGACATTGAACAGGAACGAGCGGAGCAGCTGCTCAGTCAGGCGCTGCAAAAACAAGCCTGAGCTTTTGAATTGGTGATTTAGCGATCGAGTATTCATCATGTGACGACAGATAAAGAGGCTTAAGGCAGATGCACATTCGTGTTCATCTGCCTTAAGCCTCTCTTATTTCCCGGGGCGTTCCTATAGTCCATTTGCAGACATAGCTGCTTCGCTGTCATACAGCGGACCGCCCTCTTTTGTATTGACTTTGGACCAGCTGATAATACGCGCCCTGCTGCTTCAGCAGCGACTGATGCGTACCTTTTTCGATGATCCGGCCGTCCTCCAGTACCAAAATCTGATCAGCGTTTTGAATCGTGTTCAAGCGGTGCGCGATGACAATGCTCGTTCTCCCTTTCATCAATACCGTCAACGCTTCTTGAATTTTCATTTCCGTAATCGTATCAATGCTGCTCGTCGCTTCATCCAAAATTAGAATCGACGGATCGGCCAAGATCGCCCTCGCGACCGACAGCAGCTGTTTCTGTCCCTGACTAATGCCGCTTCCGTCTTGGCTCAGCACCGTATCATACTGCATCGGCAGCTTCATGATGAAGGAATGGGCATTCGCCAGCTTCGCCGCATGTTCAATCTCCTCGTCCGTCGCATCCAGCCGCCCGTAGCGGATATTATCGCGAATTGTACCTTGGAACAGAAAGACATCCTGCAGCACAAACCCCATCTGCTGGCGCAAACTGCTGCGCCTGATCTTACGAATATCAATGCCGTCCACTAGAATCGTTCCTTCATTGGGGTCAAAGAATCGGGAGAGCAGCTGAACAATCGTCGACTTACCGGCACCGGTAGGTCCGACCAAGGCAATCGTTTCTCCCGGCATCGCCCTGAAATGAATACCGCTTAATATCGATTGGCCAGGTTCATAACCAAAGGAAACATGGCGGTATTCGATTTCCCCTCGGATGGCCCCCGGATCACCGGCAGCATCCTCATCACTGCTTTCTTCTTTCTCTTCTAACACTTCAAACACCCGTTCAGCTCCAGCGATTGCCGATAGGAATGTATTCCATTGGTTGGCCAAATCATTAAGCGGACGTGTGAACTGTCTGGCATATTCAGCGAACGTCACGATAATCCCAATAGAGACGTACCCTTCGAGCACCAATAGTGCACCAGCGCCGGCAATGACCGCGAAGCTTAAGTTATTCAGCATATTCATCAGCTTCGGTATAAAGCCGGAATACGTCTGCGCCCAATATCCTGCTGCCTTCAGCTGTTCATTCTTTGCATGAAATTCTGCAATCACATCCTGCTCCCTGGAATAAGCCTTGACGATTTTTTGTCCCGAAAGCGTCTCCTCTACATAGCCGTTCAGCTCCCCCAAATGGCGCTGCTGTGCCTTGAAATACTTGCCGGTCCGGTTTGTAATCCAGCGCATACCCAAGAACATCGCTGGTACGATCGAGAGCGTCAGCAGGGTAAGCAGAGGACTCAGCCACAGCATGAGACTGATCATTCCGATAAAGGTGATGATGCTCGAGAAAATTTGAATGAAAGAGCTATTCAGCGTTTGACTCACATTTTCAATATCACTCGTCGCGCGGCTCATGAGTTCGCCGTGCTGACGCTTCATAAAATAAGCGATCGGAAGCTTGTGAAGCTGCTCGAACAGCCTGCCGCGCATCGTGAAGACCACTTGCTGCGCCACCTTGATCATGCCGATGTTGTGAATCCAAGTGGCAGATGCATGAAGCACATAAACTCCGGCTAATGCAGCGATGAACCACAACACGCTGCGTTCCTCATTCAGATGGTCGATCGCCGCACCCAGCAAATAAGGCGCCAGCAGCCCCAATATCGAGCTTACGACCACCATGCTCAGAATAAGCGCAAGTTTGCCTTTATGGGGGGACATCAATTGCCACAGCTTCTTAAGCGTCTCCGCTCCATTCTTGACCGTAGGCCGCTTCTTCTGGGTCTCCTTCTTTAGTAGGGGAGACCCTTGTTTATCCTGTCCACGTTTAATCTGCAGTTCTGACATGAGTCACCGCCTCCTCTCCCGACTGAGAACGGCTGATGGCTTGGTACAGCGGCGAGGCGCTGAGCAGCTGTTCATGCCGGCCCTGCGCGATAAGCCTGCCTTCTTCGAGCAGAAGC
Source organism: Marinicrinis lubricantis (assembly GCF_042658665.1). NCBI lineage: Bacteria > Bacillati > Bacillota > Bacilli > Caryophanales > Paenibacillaceae > Marinicrinis > Marinicrinis lubricantis. The sequence continues at coordinate 60,913 of NZ_JBHSQV010000186.1, read as the reverse complement.
ACATGATCCGCACTCCTAGCGGTGCTGATCTTCTGTGTAATGATCATCGTCGTACACGACAGCCTGTGTATCGCCTGAAGCAGCGCTGCTTCCGTCTTTAAATCCAAGGCGCTCGTGCTGTCGTCGAGCAGGAGCAGCTTCGGCTTGCGGATGAGCGCCCGGGCGATGGTCAGACGCTGTTTCTGACCGCCCGACAGATTGACTCCTTTTTGTCCTAATACCGTTTCATACTGCTGCGGCAGCTTCATGATCGTATCATGGATTTGGGCGTTTTTCGCTGCCCAGACGATCTCCTCGGGAGATGCATCTTCTTTGCCCCACAATATATTCTCTCGGATCGTGCCGGAGAACAGCACCGCCTGTTGCGGGACGTATCCGATACAGCGGCGGAGCTCTTCCTCCTCCAAGCTGCGAATATCGCACCCATCTATAAGGATCCTGCCGCTTGCGGGCTCATACAGCCGAGGGATCAGCTGAAACATCGATGATTTCCCCGAGCCAGTCGCTCCTAGTACGGCCACCATCGTCCCAGCCTTCGCTTGGAAGGAAACGGACTGCAGCACAGGAACTGTCGTCTCAGGATACGTGAAGCTGACACGCTCAAATACCACTTCTCCTGTCGATATATTGGTATTCTCGGCTTCTGTTCCCGTCCCTGACGCTGGCATCGGCTGCTGCTCCGCATCCAGCACCTCGGATATTCGCTCCGCAGATGCTCTCGCTCGTGACAGAGTCGTAAAGATCATCGACAGTGCCGTTAAAGACCCCGCCATGCGCGTCGCGTAATTAACAACGGCAACGACGTCCCCTACTTCAATACGACTGGCCATGATGTGCTCGTGACCTAGCCATACGATGAACAGCACGCTGACATTCATCAGCAGCATGACGACCGGAATCGTCAGCTCCATCAAGCGCAGTGCAGATACGGTCTTGTCTCGCAGCTGCTCATTCGATTTGGAGAACCGATGGATCTCGTGTGCGCCGCGAACGAACGACTTAATCAGCCGCATCCCCATCAAGTTTTCCCGCAGCACTCCATTCGTGTGATCCAGCCTTTCCTGTACGGTGCGGAAGCGTCCGAGTCCCTTTTTCAGCATTTGAAACAAAAAAAGAACTAACACCGGCATAATGAGCGCAAGTATAAGCGCCAAGCTGAAATCAACCCACAAGGCCATCACAAGGCCGCCCAGCAAAAACAACGGGGCCCGCATCATAATCCGCAGACCCATAAAAATCATATTTTGCACCTGTGTGACGTCATTCGTAATGCGAGTAATTAAAGACGAGGTCTGAAATCTGCCGTAAGTTGCATAATTGAAAGATTGGACCGTCCCAAACAGTTTCTGCCTGACATCAAACCCGAATCCCTGACTGACATGAGCAGCAAAAAAAGAGTTCACAATCCCTGACGCGAAACCAATCAGCGCCAATAAAACCATGACCGCTCCCCATACGAATATGACAGAATGGTCGCGGTTCATCACCCCATCATTAATAATTTTCGCCATCAGCAAAGGATGAAGAAGTTCCACGAACAATTCCGCAAGCATCAGGAACAAGGCGACGAGTGCCGACCTGCGGTAAGGCTTGATGTAAGACAATACCTTAAGCAATGGCTCCGCCTCCGTTTCTAAACAATCTAGTCCTCCATAGTATAACTGAAATTGCCTGTTATGGGGTGCATTTTCTTGTAAGCGCATTCCATTTTTAGTCTAATGACCCCAATCAGGAGGATAGTTTACTTCATTCGTATCGAATCTGGACCAGATCAACATACTAATTCCAAATGTTTTGTGCACAGCCCTTTGTATCGTAATACATATCCTTCATTCGCTGGAAATGGGCAAGAGTAACATCTGCTCATGAGGTATTGAACAATGCCGTAAACAGAGGATGGGGCAGCGCACGATTTCCGGAGGAGAGTGACCGACGATGAAAAACAGAACACCTGTATTTTGGATATCGATAGCTATCGCCGCTGTATTTGTACTGTGGGGTGTATTGTTTCCTGACCATCTCAGCCGTTCCATGTTGTCCGCACAAGCGTTTTTCATGGAATCGTTCGGTTGGTTTTATCAGCTTTGCGCCACTATTTTTCTACTGTTCGCCTTGTTTCTCATCTTCAGCAAATACGGAAAAATTAAGCTGGGGAAAGATGAAGATAAACCTGAATTTGGGCAGCTGACTTGGTTTGCCTTGCTGTTCAGTGCAGGAATGGGGATTGGTCTGCTCTTTTTCGGCGTATCCGAACCGATATCCCACTATGCCAGTCCACCGCTTGGAGAAGCCAAAACGGATGAAGCCGCTAGGCTTGCAATGAGGTACACCTTCCTGCATTGGGGCTTGCATGCATGGGCCATCTACTCGACCATCGCACTCGCCCTAGCCTATTTCAAATTTCGCAAAGGCTATCCCGGATTGATGAGTGCCGCTCTTCGTCCACTGCTTGGGGATCGAACGAAGGGGCCAATCGGCACGACCATTGACGTGATTGCCGTATTCGCAACGGTTTTCGGCGTTGCTGCTTCTCTCGGTCTCGGAGCCGCACAGATAAACGGCGGGCTGAACTTCTTGACCGGTCTGCCGAACACGTTTACTATACAGCTCATCATCATCGCCATTGTGACCGTACTATTCATTTTGTCAGCATCCACCGGATTGCAGAAAGGCATTAAATATTTGAGCAATACCAACATGGTGCTTGCCGTTATCATATTCTTGACGGTATTGTTTGTCGGACCTACGGTATTTTTAATGAATTTCTTCATCACAGCTTTAGGTGAATACATTCAAAACTTGCCGAGTATGGGACTCAGACTGGCTCCCTTTAATGAGGAGAGAGCGGTCTGGGTTCAAAATTGGACGGTGTTTTATTGGGCCTGGTGGATTGCTTGGGCACCGTTCGTCGGCACCTTTATCGCCAGAGTGTCGAAGGGGCGCACGGTCCGGGAGTTTGTCATCGCGGTACTGTTCATTCCCACCCTCGTATGCGCCTTCTGGTTTTCAGTCTTCGGAGGAACAGCCATTCATTTGGAGCATTTTGATGGCATGATCATATCCGATAAAACATTAGAGACGGCTATTTTTTATGTATATGAGCAGCTTCCGCTTTCTTTTCTGTTAAATATAGTTACTCTACTGCTCATCGCTACTTTTTTTATCACTTCCGCGGATTCAGCCACGTTCGTGCTGGGGATGCAAACGACAGGCGGAAGTCTGAATCCGCCGAACGTCGTCAAAATTATCTGGGGCTTGATGCTGTCTGCTTCGGCGATTGTGCTAATGGCTTCCGGCGGATTAGAGGCCATGCAGACGGCGATCATTGTCAGCGCATTTCCTCTCGCTTTCGTGCTCATTATGATGGTTATCTCAATGTTGAAGTCTTTCACCAAAGAAGTTCCGCCTAAACCGAAGGCAGAACCCCAAAAAAAGAGGAGCCATGATAAAAAAGCAGAGGGCGAACTTGCCGGCGCGGCTGGAATTGAATAAAGAACCCCGATAAGAAAAAAAGGGCTGCCAGAGAGTCAGTTACACTGACTTTCTGGACAACCCCATTCATTCGTGAGAACTCTTATTTTAATTCAGCTAAAATCTCTTCGATTTTTGCAAGCTCAGATTGCAAGCCCCCGCCGCTTAAGTACCAGAGCGGACCATCTAAGTATACAATACGGCTGTTTTGATAAGCTGTCGTCTTTTTAATAATTTCATTTTCCATGTCATCTGCAATGTTGGATTGGTCTCCAACGGCCGCTGTGCGGTCGATGACGAACAATACTTGCGGATCGAATTCTAGGATCGCTTCAAAACCAAAGTTAGAACCATGAGAAGAAGATTCAATGTCTTCCGTTACAGGCTTAAATCCATAAATGTCATAGATATAACCGAAGCGAGAGTTTGCTGCAAAACCAGACAGGTTGCCTTCGTTGTACATCGTGACTAATGTACTTTCAAAGTTACCGGCTAATGCTCTAGCTTCTTCTAACGCTGAATCAAATTTCGCAAGGTATTCTTCCGCTTCCGCTTCTTTACCGAACATTTTCGCTGCTACATCTACAGAAGCTAAGAAGGTGTTCCAGTAATCGTCTTGGGATGTACCCACAAATACGACAGGTGCAATTTCTTTTAACTCTTCATAGAATGCAGATTGACGGCCTGAGATGAAGATAACGTCCGGATCAAGTGCTGCAATATCTTCAAATAATGGCGTTTTTAAATTTCCAATGCTTGTGTACTCATCACCTTCATATTTTTCAAGGTGAGCTGGCAATGTAGAATCTTTTGCAACCCCTACAATGCCTTCAACGCCCAGTGTATCTAACGTATCTAAGAATCCATAGTCAAATACTGCAATTTTCTCCGGCATCGTTTCGAATGTCACATCTTCATACTGATATGTAGCCGATCCATCTTGGCTTTCACTTGTAGCAACGGTTGGAGATACGGTCATTGGATATGCAACATCTTGCTCGCTGCCCGCTGCTCCCGTTTCTACAGCTTGATTTCCAGCCGCCGCATTCCCGTTCGACTCTTCTTTTTCATTTTCATCGTTCGAACCGCAAGCAGCAAGCATGACAGAAAAGACTAAAACGATGACTGCTAAACCCCATTTTTTCATGTTTCCCTCTCCTTAATCATTATATTTTTTCAATTGATAACGATTATCATTGTCGTTGATAACAATTCTCATTATATGTTCAAACCTAGCTGTCGTCAATAACCTAATGGATCAAATTTTCAAGAAATTTGAATTTTGTTACAATTGTGTTAAGGAGTTACGTATGTGAATTGAAGTACACACAAATACGGCATCCGTTTTGTTCCTGAATGGGAATTTCCATATCGTAAATTTCGCGCAGCGCATCCGAATTAATAATTTCATGCGTCGGCCCGTTTTTTACAAGCTTACCGTCTTTCAGCGCAACAATTCGATCCGAATAAACAGAGGCAAAGTTAATGTCGTGCAATACGATGACCACCGTTCTGCCAAGCTCATCTACAAGCTTGCGCAAAATCTTCATGATTTGGACGGAGTGCTTCATATCTAAGTTATTGAGAGGCTCATCAAGCAAAATATAGTCCGTATCCTGCGCAATAACCATCGCGATAAAAGCCCGCTGCTTCTGACCGCCTGATAATTCATCCAGAAATTTATCCTGCATGTCGGTTAAGTTCATATATTCAATGGCTTGATCAACGAACTTCTCATCCTCCGCCGTAAGGCGTCCTCTCGAATAAGGATAGCGGCCGAAAGCAACAAGCTCACGTACGGTCAACCTGACATTAATAAAGTTCGCCTGCTTCAAAATCGAAACCCGCTTCGCAAACTCAGAGGATTTCCACTTTTTCACATTGTTTTGATCCAATAAGACTTCCCCAGTATCTGCATCCAGCAGTCTACTTACCATCGAAAGAAGTGTAGATTTACCGGCACCATTCGGCCCGATAAACGATGTGATCGTCCCCGGCTCGATGGTTACAGATACATCTTCCACAACAGGCTTTTTGCCAAATCGTTTCGTTAATCCTTTGATTTCTATCATCCTGCTGCCCTACTTTCTTTTAATAATAAGTAAATGAAGTAAATACCGCCGACAAAGTTAATAATTACGCTAAGCGTTGTGTTCAGTTCGAAAATGTGTTCAACGAGGAACTGACCGCCGACTAAGGCGACCACACTAATTAAGCTGGCGCCCAATATTAAAATAGAGTGCTTGTATGTCTCTAAAAACTGATAGGAAAGATTCGCCACGATCAAGCCAAAGAAAGTAATCGGTCCAACGAGAGCGGTGGATGTCGCAATCAAAACCGATGATAAAATTAAAATATTCATGACCATCCGATCATAATGAATCCCAAGGTTCATCGCATTCTCACGGCCGAGCGACATCACGTCCAGCTTATCCATGATGAGATAACCGTAAATAAAGGCGATGAGTAATATACCGGCTGATATATATAACAAGTCTTTCTTTACGTTCATAAAGTTTCCGAATAAGCGGGTTTGCAAACTTAAATATTCTACCGGGTCGATCAACACTTGCAAAAAGGTAACGAAGCTTCCTAACAGCGTCCCTAAGATCATCCCGATTAATAAGAGTAAATAAATCGGATGCTTATCTGCTCGAAAGAGAAAACGATACAGTAAGAGTGCGAAGATGACCATGGCGGCGATCGCTGTACCGAAATTCAAGTATTTATTCATGACCCAAACAGACATCGATCCTGCAAAAAAGTATATTAGCGTTTGTACGACCTCGTACATGGAGTCAAGCCCCATGACGGAAGGCGTTAGGATGCGGTTATGGGTGATGGTCTGAAACACGATGGTCGAGTATGCAATCGCAATCCCCGTCACAATCATGGCCGCCACCCGAATCATCCGTCTTGGGAAGGCGTAATCGAATCCGCCCTTGATATCATAAAACCCGTATAACAATACGCAAATGATCGCAAGTACGGCTAATCCAATCAGCTTCGTGCTATTTTTGCGCATATGCTCTCCCCCTAAACAACATGATTAAGAAGATCACACTGCCGATCACTGCCACTGTTACATTGACTGGAATCTCATAAGGGTGAATCACAATACGTCCAATAATGTCGCATACTAACAAGAAGAAAACTCCTAATACGGCGGTATATGGCATCGTTTTGCGCAAGTTGTCGCCAAAATAAAGGGATACAATGTTCGGTACGATTAACCCTAGGAACGGAATCACTCCGACCGTAAGTACGACCGTTGTAGAAATAATGGCGACCAGAATTAAGCCGATGTTTAACACGAGCTTATAGCTTAAGCCTAAGTTTTTCGCAAAATCTTCGCCCATCCCCGCGACGGTAAATTTATTCGCATACAGATATGCTAAAATGACTGCCGGAACACTGATATATAACAGCTCGTAGCGGCCTGCAATAATGAGTGTAAAGCTTCCCATCAGCCAAGAGGAAATATTCTGAAGCAGATCTGCCTCGTAGGCAAAGAAAGTCGTAATGGATGACAAAATATTTCCGTACATAATTCCGATTAGCGGTACGAAAATCGCGTCTTTAAACTTAATGCGATCTAGAATCTGCATAAAAATGAATGTTCCCGCTAAGGCAAAGGCAAAGCTGAAAATAATTTGCCCCGTGTACGATATATTCGTAAAGAACAGCATGGAGATTAAAATTCCTAATTTGGCTGCATCTAACGTACCCGCCGTCGTGGGTGATACGAACTTATTGCGGCTTAAAGACTGCATAATTAAACCCGCAATACTCATGCCCGCTCCCGCCAGTATAATCGCGATTAATCGAGGCACCCGGCTGATGAGGAAAATTTGTGTCTTATCCGAATCCCAATCCAGCAGGTCTGTCACCTTGATATCAATGGCGCCTATAAATAGTGATACAAACGACAGAATGATCGTTGCAATAATTAATATCCAAAATCTCATATGTAACCCTCATCACGTGTTTATTCTCAGTATGATCACCAAAAGTCTAGCATGGGACGGACATCACGAACCATCCAGCATGATGATTAACAAAGATAATCATTCTCAATAAGGTGTTAAAAAAAATGGGCCCTAGGGCTTCAATATGAACATTCTGTTTGAGCTTATAACTGCTCGTCTACTTTATTTTATACTTTATCCTAAATGTGAGAATGGATCTTTTTGTTTTATTCATGGATTATTCATCTGAGCTTCACGATCTAATGTACCACAAGAATAGGCTGCTAGTGAACACGAAACTATTACCTCATCTTGTTTTTTTATAAATTTTGACTATTTTGTGAACTACCTGCTCAAGTCTTCTTCTCAAAATCTCTTTTTTTGCAAAAAGGGACCAAGCCAACGCCTGATCCCTGTTATCTAAATACCCGTATTTTAATAGACATCTCTTCTTGTAAAAGACCAGAAAGAGACAATTAGACCCGCCGCACCCCACACAAGCAGCACGAGGAAGGAAAAGCCGAGCGTCATCCCCGCAATCGGAGGATCCGCACCTTCCAAATAGCCGATCAAATTCAAATTGACCATAAACAAATACTTCGAGGTCTGCCAAGACTCGACCATTTCGCTGAGAATCATGCCGGCAATAAGGCACGCAAGCATAATCCCCATCCCTGCCGCCGTACTGCGAACGAGCACGGACAGCATGAAAGACAAGGTAGCGACCACAAGGGAGATAAACCACGCGAGTCCAAATTCCATCAATATGTACTGCCATTGGGGAATCATCTCTACGCTGGACGTATCCAGCAGCCCCTCCTGCACCGAAAAGCCGGTCAGCACCGGCGAATCCCAGCCCTGAAAGCCGAATACGGTCCCCGATATGACCGTAGACAGCAGAGCAAACATCGCGATGATGAACGATACGGAAAGCACTAAAGCGATATATTTGCTCAGGAGGATGCGCCATCGTCGTACAGAACGCGTCAGGAGCACCTTCACCGTGCCCCCGCTGTATTCGGAAGAGACGATATCCGCCGCAACCACCATCATCATGAGAGGCAGCAGCAATGTCGTTCCGTTCTCCACGAATTGGCGGACGAAAGTCGGTGCGCCAGGCTCAGCCGGGTTAATGTCATGCTCTAAATAGTATCTTAGCTGAGCAATTCGAATTTCCCACTGTTCCCGGCGTTCATCGCTGATACGGCCGCTGTCCATGCGGCCCTCCCAGTTCTCAATTTGCTGCTGCAGTGCAGCGCGCCAATCTAGATCGCCGAACCGTTTCAAATCTTCTTTTGCTTCCTGGTATTGGGCGTAGGTGAACAGTATGATGAGTACGGCAATAATGAACGTGACAACGAGCAGACGCCGTTTACCGGTCAGCTTGACCATCTCATTATAGACTAGATTAATCAATGGTTTGCCCTCCCGTCAGCTCCAAAAATAAATCCTCTAACGACGGAAGCTTCCGGTTCATCTCCAGGACCGTAATCCCTGCCTCGACCAGCTGCTGATTCCAATATCCCGCTTCCGGCTCTCTATAAGGGGTTATGACAAAGTTCCCATCCACTTCAACCTGCTCAGCCATTTTGCGGAGAAGCATGGTGCCCATCTCCTGAGGCATCAAGCGCCAGCGCAGTCGTTCCTGCTGCGAAAGAAGCTGCTGAACCGTATCGACCCGAATCACTTTACCTTTGGAGATGATCGCAACCCGGTCGCACAAGAGCTCAATTTCACTAAGTAAATGGCTGGACACAAATACGCTGAGTCCTTCTTTTTCCGCCAAATAGCGAATAAACTCACGCATTTCCCTAATACCGGACGGATCAAGCCCGTTCGTCGGTTCATCCAATATGAGAACCTTCGGCCGCCCTAACAGCGCTTGTGCGATCCCAAGCCTCTGCCGCATTCCCAGCGAATAGGATTTCACTTTGTCATGGATTCGATCTTTCAGGCCGACCCATTCCGCGACCTCTGTGATGCGTGCATCATCGATGTCTTTCGCCATGCGGGCAAAGTACTGCAAATTGTCCCAACCGCTTAAATAAGCGTACAGCTCCGGATTTTCCACGATGCACCCCAGCTGCTTCATCGCCTCCGGAAACTGCTTGCGAATATCATAGCCGCATACCTTGATCGTACCTGACGTCGGCTTGATGAGTCCGACCAGCATTCGGATCGTCGTCGTCTTGCCTGCTCCATTCGGTCCCAAGAAACCGAACACCTCTCCGCGATGCAAATCAAAATCGATACCTTGTATAATTTCTCGTTTGCCGATGACCTTCTTCAATCCGCGCACCGATAAGGTGACTTCACTCATTTCCAGCCACCCCCCATGCCATAATCAAACCCGCTGCCCGATCGGCGATCATTTGGTAACCTTCGGTATTGGGATGGAACATATCGGTATGCAAAAACTGCTGCACATCGATCTGGAACAAGTCGAACGTCGGCACAACGATCGTATGGTCATACTTCGCTGCCGTCTCCGCCGTCTCGTAATTCCAATCCCGAACAATCTTACTCGTCGTATCCGACTCGCTGTATTCGATAAAAGGATTATACAAACCGATTAAATAAATGGGTGCCGATGCGTTAAGCTCCCGTAGTTCTGTTAAAATCGAGTCCAGCTGACGTGTATACTGCTCCTCCAGCGGACGGATCGCTTCCTCTTCCATGTTCAGCAGTGTCTCCCCGCGCTGAAACAAATCATTCGCCCCGATGCTGAGAAACATCACATCGGCCGCCTCTGCTTCTTGGCGTATGGCTTCTTGATCCAGCATTGCGGCCAATTCTGTTGAGGTTAGCCCGTCCATTCCAAGGTTATTCAGTACTACTTCTTCTTCGAGCTGTTCTTGCAATTCATCTACGACGTACCCTACATATCCTTTACCTTCAGAATCGCCCGCTCCTCTTGTGAGCGAGTCTCCCAAGGCGAGAATCCGAATGCTCCCGTCATCTGCCGCTGAAGCCATGTTCTGAACAACCGGAACGGCAGGCCCAGCCGCAGGGACTTCTTCTCCCGTGCTGCCGCCGAACACATGAACAAACGTCCATATCAGTCCTATCATGCAGATAAGAACGGCTGCCCCGGACACCGCCATCAGCCATCCAATCCTTGTCCCTTTCAAACAGGCTCCCCCTTTTCTACGAAATGCCTGCACATCCCGCGCAGACGTTTATGTATTCTACTACCTTTAAACATAGCATAAAATGATGAAAATAAGATTAAAAATTAAGCATCCCGCAAAGTCGTCATGACAACGCCGATTTCTACCCTCGGCACATGCTCCAATAGAAGAAGGCTGCCCCCATCACAGAACTGCACCTCAAATGTTAGAGTCGTTATCTAATCATTGAGGTGTCGTTTCATCATGCGAAAGACAGCCTTCTCTTGCCTTGTAACGTCCGACCTTCTAGGTGAATATCATGCAGTAGTATGAAAAGGAACGAGAATAGAACAGGGAGTGTCGTTCATGTCGATTATCGAAGCTAATCATTTTATTTACACCGTACGGCCTGGAGACAGCCTTTACTCCATTGCCACTAGTCTAGGCAGTGCGGTGCAGTTCATAGAGCAGACGAATGCGTTATATCCTCCCGTCACGGATCCTGGCCTGATTTACCCCGGTCAAGTGCTCATCGTTACGGAATCCGGTCTGCAGCAAAAAAATCAAGTACGTCAAATCGTTAGTCCGGGTAATACGCTGTACCGGATCGCACAGCGATACAGTACCAATGTCGAGCTGCTTGCCGGTATAAATCAAATTATCCAGCCTCAGCTTATACTTGTGAATCAATTGCTGCTTGTTCCTGCATTTATTTATGAGGTCGAGAATGGAGACACACTGAATAAGATTGCTTTGCGGTTCGGTGTTTCGTTATCCTCATTGCTTGAGGCCAATCGCGGCCGTCCCGGGTTATCTCCTGATCTCATTTTCCCGGGCTACCGTCTCATTATCCCGCTTCCGACGTCCGCGAATATCGCTGTCACCCAGCCACTTCCCGGGGAAACCATCCAGCCCGGCGAAAGTCTGGAAGGCTATGCCCGTCTATTTGAAGGATCCGGCTTATACCGTATCCTTGACGATACCGGACAAATCGTAGCGAACGAAAGAGCTTTTCAAACGTTGGGCGGTGCACCACAGTTCAGCTATTTCTCCGCTGTACTGCAGCTGGACCGCACCCCTCGGACACCGACTGGTGAATTGTGGGTTTACTCACGCAGCCCGAGGGACGGCAGTATCCAAGATTTAGTCCAAGTGAAGGTTAGAATTGCTCAATAGCTTTTTCGTCTATCGCAGGAACAATCGTTCATGCGTTATAAGCAACAGTACAGAACGTGCCGATGGGAATCATTTCATACAGACAGCGATCGATGGACTCCTTCTCCCATTCTTGCAGCGGTGCGGACGATTCCATATGGAAATGAATCGTTGCCGTTCGTGCGTCATAACGATCATACGTCAGCCGGCCGCTCGGAAACATCCGGTTCATGATCTCGATGATTCCATGCTGGTTTAAGCTGCGCCGCATTGCTGCATTCCTGACGATTTCCGGAACTTCATGAATAACGGGAACCCCGTCGGCCTGAACCATATGGTATTCCTTGATTTTATAGCATACGTGCGAGAGTAAATATCCTGAAATAAACCGCTTTAAGCCAATCGCATCTTGTTCAGGCAGCGTGAGATCGTCATTCCAAGCATATACGGCGGCTGAATACTTGCCGTCTGTATGCACTCTTACATATCGCAACGCTGGATAGTGCTTCTTAATAACATGCTCTGACAACAACCGAGTTCCCATCGTCATCACCTCATATCCATTTTTGTTAACGCTTACATTGAATGAAACAAAGGCGCCAATCGCTATCCGCTACGATTCCTATTATATTCTTTTGGCGGTTGAAAATGTACCCGATCCATCTTTAAAATGAATAGTTTTCCTTCAATCTCTTCATGATATAGATGTCACGACACAACCAAAACCAGGGTGAATGAAATGGATTGGATTTGGAAATCAGTTATTCTCATATTGGCGGGTATGGTTTTACTGCGCATCTCCGGGAGAAAGTCAATTTCGCAATTAACTGTAGCTACAACCGTTATCATGATCTCGATCGGTACGACGATCGTACAGCCGATCGCCAATCACAATCTATGGAAAGCGATCGGTTCGGCATCCGTATTTATCGTGGCATTGCTCATCATTGAATGGCTTCAGCTCAAATTTGATTTCTTCGAGAGGCTTTTGAATGGACGAGCCATCACCGCCATTGAGAACGGACAAGTGCATCAAAAAAATTTGAGAAAAACCCGCATGACCGTAGATATGCTGGAAATTCGGCTTCGGCAAATCGGGGTCTCTAACATTAGCGATGTCAAAACGGCCACGATCGAGCCGAACGGACAAATCGGCTACGAGCTGATGCGGCATGCGAAGCCTCTGACCATAGGGGAACTGGAGCGCTCCTCGGATTGAAGTCCGGCGAAACGCTGGATCAGAGCATCTTATTCCAGGAAGTGAGACAAAACCATCATCCCACCTCTGTGAGTCCTCATTTGCAGTAGCACAGCATCGTGCCGAAGATTACACTTCGACAATTTTGAAGTTCAATCCAAGACAGAACGGCAGAAAAAAAGACCGCTAACACCTTTTTCGTGGGTGTAACGGTCTTCCTCTATTCTACAGCTTGAATTTTTCAACCAGCTGCTTCAACTGTTCTGACATCTCCCTCAGCTGATCCGCAGAAGCGGTCATTTCCTCTGCCGATGCGAGCTGTTCTTGCGTCAAAGAGGATACATGCCCCGTTTGCTCTCCCGCGCTCTTCACCACCTGAACCATCTCGGTCATCGCCGCAGATACCTGTTCCGTTCCGGCTGAAATCTCCTCTGTTACAGCGGATATTTCTCCAATCTGAGAGGCAACTTGGTTCACGGACGTCAAAATTTCCTGGAAAGCCGTTCCCGCATGTTGGATCGCCTTCATTCCATGCTCAGACTCTTTCACACCTTGTTTCATGTCCGAGACCGCTTTTTGCGTCGAAAGCTGCATGCCTTTCATCATCTGCGCAATTTGATCCGCTGAGGCTTGAGTTTGTCCCGCCAGCTTCTTGATTTCATGCGCGACCACAGCGAAACCCTGCCCATATTCTCCTGCTCTTGCGGCTTCAATAGATGCATTCAAGGACAGCAGATTGACCTGTTCCGATATTTCTCCAATCGCAGCGATAATCACATCGATCTGCGCTGCCTGCTCACTTAGCTCATGTATCGTTTGTGCAGTCGCCGTAATGTTGTCACGAATCGTTTCCATTTGGTCGGCTGCCAATTGGATCTGTTCATGTCCCGCATTCACCCGGCGGTCGGCCTCTTGCGCCAAATCGGATACTTCGGCCGAAGAATCAGCAATCCGCATCATGCCGGCAGACATTTCATCGATTGCATTCGAGGTCTGTTCCGCGCTCATCATCTGAGATTCGGCACCTGACGATAAGCTCCCCATCAGCTCCGCCACCTCACCGGATGCCGAAGCCATCTGGCGGGATTGCACCGATAATTCCTGCGATGACTGTGACACCTGCTGAGCCGTCCCCTGAATATGTTCGATCATCGACCTCAACTGACGTGACATTTCTACGGCGCTTGCAGCCAGGCTGCCGATTTCATCTTTTCCCATCTTACCGTCGTACGCGGAACGAAGATCGGCTTCCGAAATACGAACCATGAACTTGGCAAGACGGTCTATCGGTCTTGTGACGGATCGCGTCAGCAGCAGCGCCGCAACGGCCGCGATGATGACAACGATGATGCCCAGCACAGATGCAGCTGTCATAAAATTCTCTCTCATCCGGACAATCGCGGAAATATCTTTGCTGTACTTCACCAAGCCGATCAGCTCTGTTTTGGATGGATCATATAAAGGGGAAAATACCTCGATCTCACAGTCCTTCGTTTCCGACAGCAGTCCTGCGGTTTTTATTCGCTCCATTCGCTCCTCATCCAATACGGTCTGGCCAAGCTGTGCTTGTTCTTCTTGACGATTGGACTTCACCAGCATGCCGGAAGCATTATAAAGCGACAACTCAACGCCCAGCGTATGGTTCATTTCATCTAAAAACGTATCGTCCGCACTAATCTGCAGTGTACCGATCACTTCACCTTGATGGTGAAGTGGAACGAACGCACGTATAGAAATCCCGCTCGAACCAAACTCTAATCCGCCAATGGATTGCCCTTCGAGAGCTTTTTGAATGGCGGGTATTGCACTTTTATCATCACCGTATTTCTCGGGATTGTGGCCGCGAAACAGGACTACGCCATCCTTGTCGCCGATTTCAAAGACGTCCACCGCATTCGATGCTTGCGCCTCTTGAAACAGCTGTGCCACGACCTGCTTTATTCGATTCCGATCTCGGCTCATCACCGCTTCCTGCAATTCCGGCTTGGATGCGTTCACTTCCGCAACGGCCAGCAGTCTTTTCGACACCTGCTCGATCGTACTGTTTATCGCTTGCGTTGTCGATTCCATGTTGTCATCCATCAAGGCTTGATTTCCCGAGTTCATGCTGCTCATGGAGACGACAAACAATAAAATAATCGGCACGATGGCCAAAGCGAGAAATGCGGTCAACAGCTTTGTTTTTAGGTTCCACTTCATTCCATTCTTCTCTCCTCTCCATGTATGTCGCATAAGTAAAGCTGACGAGAGGAAAGCCCTCATCTAGAGTGTCGTACTTGTTATAGTGCCCATCTACTGGTCGTGCTGGCACTTATGATTCGTTGCCGACAAAATCGAATACCTTACAGCAGCCACTCTCTAGCCAGTGCTGTTCTTATGCTGCTTTCCTCATGATCATCGCACACCGTATAGCCATGCCACTGGTTTGTGATCCTTTTTTAATTATCGTCCGCAGCTGCTGAAATCATTAGAATCTACACAGCACGGACTGCTATAATATAAAGCAGCACTATTCAATCTGTTGGAACCAACAAAAAAGCGAAAAACCCGGCAAACGGGATTTTCGCTTTTCATTCTATACTTGTATGGAGGAGCTCAGATGATTTTACATAAAGGGGAGACTTTATTCCGCCAAGGGGAAACCGGGCCGCTTTACCGATTAAAAAGCGGTCTGCTGAAGATCGTTCGAGTACACGAGGATGGGTCACAATTTCTAGTCAATATCATCGTTCCTGACGAAATCATTCCCCATCACTCGCTCATCAGTCCCAATCCCAACTTCGGAACGGCCGCCGCCCTTGTGACATCCGAGGTAGAGGTGCTGCCTGGAGCAGCGTCGTATCAGCAATTAGAACAGCAGCCTGAACAGTTTCGAAAGATTGCTCTGCTTCTTCAGGACAAGCTGCGTATGATGCAGCAGCGGATCGACCAGCTGACAGAGGTCACTCCCGCGGAAAAACTCAGCAAGCTTCAAATCTGGTTCGAAGCGTATATTGCTCCTCTAGCCCTTACGGATATTCTTACGCAGGATGAAATCGGGCAGCTGATTGGACTACGCCGGGAAACGATCAACCGTCTGCTTCGAAGCCACACTCGCTCATCCTCTCTGCCGAAGAAGCGCTAAGCTCTGGCCATCGTCTCCCGCGCTTCGGGCATATTGTCCAGATTGCCTGATGGACCGAAAAATTCATAATGGATATCGGACGCCGGAATTCCCCATTCCTTCAATGCATCGTTCACCGCACGCATAAAAGGAACCGGCCCGCAGAAATAGAAGCTGGCATCCTTCGATGGAACGATCTCTTGCAGCCATGGCAGGTCAATATGACCCTCCTTATGAAAAGCTTTCAGCTCACGGTCTTGGTCCGTAGGCTCGTTGTAGCACCAGTAAGCGGATATTTGCGAATGGCTTTCCGCCTGCTTCTCCACATGCTCCTTCATCGCATGATAACGGCCGTTCCTAGCGGCATGAATAAACGTGACCTGACGATGCGGCCAGCGCTCCGCCAATTCGTTCAGCATACTGATCATGGGGGTTTGACCCACCCCGCCGCTAATCAGCACAACAGGACGCTCATCCTTTACATCTAAAGTGAAATCTCCACCTGGGGCAGAGAGCAACACCTTATCACCTTCCTGAAGATGCTCGTGCAAATATACGGACACTTTTCCAGCCGGAGTGTTCGGCGCATCATCCTCCCGTTTGACGGTTATACGGTAATAAGGCTTGCCCGGCGCATCAGACAAACTGTACTGTCTGATATGCGTATAGGTTTCCCCGGGAATCTCCAGCTTCACACTGACATATTGACCTGGAATAAAGGAAGCAATCTCCCTGCCATCCTGTGGAACCATATAGAATGAAGTGATGATCTCGCTCTCCTTCACCTTCTTAT
Organism: Marinicrinis lubricantis; assembly: GCF_042658665.1. Taxonomy (NCBI): domain Bacteria; kingdom Bacillati; phylum Bacillota; class Bacilli; order Caryophanales; family Paenibacillaceae; genus Marinicrinis; species Marinicrinis lubricantis. The sequence continues at coordinate 44,115 of NZ_JBHSQV010000186.1, read as the reverse complement.
CCAGACGGAATGCTCTAAATCCGGACCAGCCGCCGGATTGCTGCTCAGCCTGCTCATACAGCTCCGCTTCGACACCGATGAACGCATCTGCAATGACACCGTACGCTTCGGTCCAAGCCTGTACAATTTCGTCTGTTGCTGCCTCGCCCAGAACATCTTTGATCGCAGCGATCAGATTCGTGCCTACGATAGGATAATGCTCCGGCTTAATGCCTAAACTGCGATGCTTGTGTGCGATTTGCTTGACCACCGGCAAAATTTGCTCGAGATGATCGATGTGCTGTGCCGCAGCATAAACCGCATTGGCAAGCGCCGTTTGCTGTCTCCCCTTTTTCTGGTTTTCATGATTAAAAATATTCAGTAGCTCAGGATGATTGGCAAACAGCAATTGATAAAATCGCTTCGTAATATCTACGCCGTGTGTTTCCAATACGGGAACGGTAGATTTGATGATTTCAATCGTTTTTTCACTTAACATATATTAAACTCTCCTCCCATTCGTCAATTAACTCTAGTATGATTTTAAGTCCCCCCCTAACTTGTGATTAGAATCACACCAAAACCAAATAATATTTGAACGACCTGACATATTTTATTTGATCTTATGGCAAGGTTATCCTCCTTTGGTCGACCGAAAGAGAAGAAAAAAGCTCAAACATGAGGCGATTCATCGTGAACGAACATCATTTACAAAAAAACAAATTGAAAAACCGACGGTTGGTTTTTAATATAAAAGTATCACTTCATCACCGCGCATACCGCAACGATTCCATAGGAGGTTCTATGAAAAGAGAAGAAAAACGCGAGCACACGAAAAAGCTGCTGCTTGACACCACTAAAGCGTTGATTCAAGAGAAGGGGTGCAGCCAGCTGACCATTGCCGACATTATGGCGCGTTCAGGACTATCGAAAGGGGCGATCTTTCACTACATTCGCAAAAAGGATGAATTGTTCACTATGGTGCTGCAGGAGAGACTGGACGACATCCATGCCAGATTTACGGCTGCTGCTCAGAAAGAGAACGCGGATTTAGAAGGACCGCTCGGCGAAATTGTCAGCAGTTATTCGAGTCTGCAGGATCCAGACGATGTCACCAATCAAATCTTCATCTACTTGCTGGGCAAAAGCGATATGCCGGAGGCTGCGGAGCTGACCCAATCGTTTTATGACGAATCTGTTAGACTGGCTAAAGCTTGGATCCTTGCCGGTCAGAACAAAGGAGTGATTCCTTCATCCGTCGATGCCGACAAAACGGCAGATTTGTTCGTCTTAATTTCGCTCGGCATTCGGGTTCGGAGCACAGTCTCTGATCGTTCATTTGCATTTACAAATCAAGACTTTGCCAAGCTTACGAAGTCGATGCTCAAAGGGCAGATCAACGAATAGCCGAAGGGGTGGGATAATGAACGTGTGGTTGTTCCTGCACCTGCTTGGTGCGCTTTTATTCGTGGGCAATATTGTAACCGCGGCATTCTGGAAAATACGTGCCGACAGCCTTGGGGATGTTAAAGTGATCCATTATGCGGTGAAAAATGTCATGCTTGCCGACTATGTATTCACGCTTCCCGGCTTAGTGCTGCTTGTCGTCTCCGGTACTGTAATGGCAGAGCAGGCGGGATATTTGGAAGCAAGCTTCAATTGGCTCAGCTTGTCTCTCCTGTTGTTCGGTTTGACCGGTGTACTTTGGCTTGGGATGCTGATTCCGCTTCAGCGGAAAATGATTCGGCTTAGCGCGCAAGCCGCAAACAGCGGACTGCCGCCCGCCGAATATCGTAAAGCCTCTCTGCACTGGGCTATTTTCGGTACGGCTGCAACGCTGCTGCCTGTCGTGATCTTATACCTGATGATTGCCATGTTTCCAGCGAATGTCTATGCAGCCCGAAAGAAGCTCACGCTGGCGGAAAACCAGTTACCCCGATGGGGATTCGAGCAGTGCTGCAGATCATCTTTATCACGGCTGTGCTGCTCGCCGGATGGAACTCCTTATAAGCTTATCTGCAAATGTACCGAGGCTGGTGATACGCCACAGCTCGTACCCACCGATCGACTGGAAAACTGATGACCTTCCCGGTGTGCTCCAGCGCATCTCCTTTTAAGCTGCGAATCGTCTCTCTCGTACGGTGTAGCACTGATTTTACCGCAGAAACCGTGCAGTGATGCATCTGTGCAATTTCCTGCATGGAATAACCAAAGTACGACGACAGCAGCCACATCTCTAAATATCTTTCCGGCATATGCGCAAGCAGTGCCTCCACAATACTGCGGATTTGCACATAATCCGGCGAGGTGTAGGACTCCTGTACAACCTCCTGCTGCTCTACTGCGGTCTGGAGCTTATGCTCCTTTCGATATTGATCAATCCATAAATTGCGTGCAACCCGAAACAAAAATGCTCTCGTTTCCCGAATGGTCCCTTCACTCTTGTAGTACTTGAACGTTTTGAGCAGCGTTTCCTGATACAGATCATCCCCATCCCACTTCGATCGCGTTAAATAGCAGCAATAATTCCGCAGCTCATGGAGGTGAGGAATCACTAAATTTTCATATTTCGTCATCGCAGTCATTTTTTCCAGTACCTCTCTCCTTATTTTGCTGTTACGCTCCGCATCGAACCTTCACATCATTGTGCAGCTCCTTACGGAAAGGATGGGGTTGTAATGTATCATTCCGAACGTAGAGCATCAATCGGTTTCAAGCTCGCTGCTTTATTGGCTGGAAACAAACCAAATATAATCCCTACCACGACAGAGAATCCAAAAGCTACCAGCATCACGTTCAGCGAGTATACGACATCCATGCCCAGCGAGCTCGAGGCTATATTTCCTGCACCGATGCCGAGACCGATCCCAATGACGCCGCCAAGCCCGCTAAGCAGGATCGCTTCGATTAAAAATTGAACGAGAATATCGACCTTTTTGGCGCCGATCGCCTTGCGTATACCGATCTCTCTTGTTCTTTCGGTAACGGAAACGAGCATAATATTCATAATGCCGATGCCGCCTACGAGCAGTGAGATGCCCGCGATACCGCCCATCGCCAGCGCCAGCGTGTCTGAGACGGATGTTACGGTCTCCAGCAAGTCTTCTTGATTCATGACGGTATAGCTGTCGGTATTCCCGCGGAATGCCTCCGACAGTGCGGACTCTATTCCGGCTTTGGCCAAGTCCATCATCTCTTCCGATTCCGCAGACGCATATACCGTACGGACACCGACGGATTGAAACAGCCGTTCTGAGGAAGTAAGGGGGATCATCACCACCTCATCATTCGATCCGCTAGAAGAGTCACCTTTTTCCGTGAGCACGCCTACGACCTTATACCGGGTACCGTTCAACTGGACATATTCTCCCACTGGATCGGCAAAGCCGAACAATTCCTGTGCTGTCGCAGACCCTAAAATGGCCACTTTGTTATTGAATTGTAAATCTAGCGGCGCGATAAATCTTCCCGAAGCAAGCTCGTAGTTTTGTACCACCAAATAGTCTGTATTCGTGCCGAGCACACTGACAGTCACACTTGCCGTCCCCCGCTTGACCGTCGCATTCTGTGAATTGACCGGCGCCGCATATTCGACGCCTTCAATGTCACTTATACTTAACGCCGTCTCATAATCCAATGTATTGCTCGAACCTCTGCCTATAACATTGACAGTAATTAAATCAGAGCCAAGGCCTTGAACCTGTTCCGTTACCGTCTTGGTCGTTCCTTGGCCAAGACCTACCAACGCAATGACGGACCCTACCCCAATCATAATGCCGAGCATCGTTAAGAGCGAACGCAGCTTATTCGCCAAAATGCTCGCTGCCGCCATCTTAAAGCCTTGACTGAACTTCATAAGGGTCCCTTCCTTCCTCATACAGCTTCCCATCCTGAATACGGATGACGCGCTTGGCTTGCTTGGCAATGTCCATATCGTGGGTGATTAATACGATCGTATGGCCCTGTTCATTCAGCTCCTGCAGCAGCTGCATCACTTCGTTGCTCGTCTTCGTATCAAGCGCACCGGTCGGCTCGTCGGCAAGTAATAATGGCGGCTCACCCGCGAGAGCTCGGGCGATGGCAACCCGCTGCTGCTGTCCGCCGGAGAGCTCTGTCGGCTTGTGGCCCATCCGCTCCTCCAGCTTCACCTTGCGAAGTGCAGCAATCGCCAGCTCCTTGCGCTGTTTTGCCGGTACGCCGCGATAAATAAGCGGCAGCTCTACATTCTCCAATGCGCTCAGCTTGGACAACAGGTTGAAGCTTTGAAAAATAAACCCGATCTTTCGGTTGCGGATCGCTGCCAGCTTATTTTCGCTGAGCCGGCTCACCTCGTCCCCGTCCAACCAGTAGCTGCCGGAGGTTGGTGAATCGAGGCATCCGATCGTATTCATCAATGTAGATTTTCCGGACCCGGAAGGACCGATGATCGCTACCATTTCGCCCTGCATGACGGTCATCGACACTTCATCCAGCGCCTTTACAATCTCTCCGCCCATCCGGTACCGTTTCGATACATGCTCAATACGCAGCATAGGCTTGCCATAATCGATCACGCCCGTCATGGTCTACCGCCTCCAAAGCCCCCGGTTCCTCCGCCGCTAGGAAAGCTGCCTCCACTAGGGAATCCTCCTCCGCCAGGGAATCCACCCTCTGTGCCTCTCATCTCTTGACTGGAATTTGTACTGCTCACCATCACCTCCGGTAAAATGACGACATCTCCTTCACTCAGTCCCGAGACGATTTCAATGCTGTCTTCATTGCTAATCCCCACTTCTACGAAGGAGCGCATCTGAACGCTGGAGCCACCGCCTGCTAGTGCATTTCCACGAGTGGAGCCTCGATCCGCTGGCATGTCAGTTGGCAGATCCTGTGGCATCCCTTCCGGCATCTCGCCCTCTTGAGGTATCTCAGGTGTCACTTCGCCATCCGTCTCCTCTTCAGCTTCTTCGGCAGCAGGAACGAGAACAAAATATTGATCCCCCGCCTGCTGTATGGCTTCAATCGGCAGCAGCAATGCGTTTTCCTTATAGGCGGTTTGAATCGAGGCTTCCGCGGACATTCCCGCCTTCAAGCCGTCTGCCTCATTCAAGACAACCGTGACATCAAATGTTGAAACACCGTTGCTGGGCGTCCCTTCATCCGCGATCGCCATTACTTGTCCAGTGTATGTATGATTCGATAACGCTTCTACGATAATCTCGGCCTCCTGGCCAATCTCTACTTTAGAAATATCTAATTCATCAACAGCCACGACGATTTGGAATTGGTCGTAATTCACCACTTCACCAAGCTCATTCGTCTGGTCCGTAATCGTCTGACCAGTCTCTATATCCCAAGATGTTAAAATGCCATCGATGGGCGCGGTGATGGGTGCTTTCCCTTCCTGTTCAGTTAATTCCGCTAATTCCTCTTCCTTCTGCTGAATCCCCAGCTCCTGCCTCTGGATACTAAGACGAATCGATTCTCTCGCTTCATCATCTTCCGCCCTCTTGTATTGGTTCTGCAAATCTTGCAGCTCCAATCTGCTGTTCGACAGCTCAAGCTCCATACTCTCGATTTGATCGGTTACATCGTCTTTCTCAAAGCGAAGGAGAATATCCCCGGCTTTCACCTTGTCACCTTCATGAAAATAAACCTCAGCCACTTCTCCCGTTTCCGTTGCTTTAATGGTCTCTCTAGACAGCGGCTCAATATTTCCCGTTCCACTAATTCGGGATTCAATTGTGCCGCTTCGTACGGTCGTAGTCTGGACAGCGGCGGCAACCGTCTGCTCACCTTCTGCACGTATAAAGAACCACCAATAGGCAGCCCCTGCCCCAATAAGAACTACAAGACTGATAATTAGGCCAATTTTTTTACGATCCATACTGCTTTTCTCCTCTCTCTGCATTGTTCAACCATTCACAGTTCTGATCAAATGATGAAGGAGAAACCTTAAACTTAACTGAAATCTAACTGAATGTTTGCTAAAAGAAAGAACAAGCCCGCCCGAAATCATCGATATCCTTCGATCCGTTATATGGTAAAATAGTAGCGATCTTTTATGCCTATACAACAGAGAGGAGCAATCAAATGCGGAACAAATGGTTAGCCGCCCTAGTTGCGGTGAGCTTAGGCTGGAGTACTTTCGCTTCTTTTGCGAATGCCGCAAATGTGAACAAGGATTGGGTGTATGAAGACAAGCCTTCCTTCGGCAGTACTGGCCACGCTATCGAAGCGGCATCTGACGGGGGATGGGTCGTTTCAGGCTACAAGGATGAGATGTTTATGCTGCAAAAGCTTTCTGAAAGCGGAAACGTAGAATGGGAAAATACATACTACCCCGGGTTAGTTTCTTATGCGGTCATCGAGACAAGCGACGGGGGGGTATTTGGCCGTAGGCCAAACGCACTACTTATCAGATGAAGAAGCCGTTGAAGCGATTGCTGTAAAAGTCGATCCCGGCGGCAACCTGCTATGGCAGCAAATCTATGCAGGCGGGCGTGACCATATTCGGTCCGTTGTCGAGACGAAGGACGGGTATATGTTCTCCGGTATTATCGGTTCGGATGCAAATGGAGACGTGGGACTAACGAAAGTCGGTTTGGATGGAGAAATCATCGAAACCATCGCCTTATCTCCGGAAGTGAAAACTTACGAAACCTATATTTACGTTTCTCGAATCGGCCGCATGAATGACGGCGGATACGTGGTTTCGGTCGATTATGATATGACCGATGCGAAAGGGGAATATCACAGCCGTTCCCGCATCATCAAGCTGAATGCTGATCTTAAGGAACAATGGAAGTCGGACATTGATGGGGACGCCTTCTCGATTGAGCCGACGAATGACGGGGGTACGATCATTGCCGCGAGAACCGGCCTACAGAAACTGGGACTAACGAAGTTGAGCCCGAATGGAAAAACCACGTGGACTCGAATCTACGAACCTGAATTTTCCAGGAGCTACTTCCAAATCGAGCCGAAGCAAGTCATCCAAACGGTCGACGGCGGATACTTGACGGTCGGCGATGCCAGCAGCACAGGCCAGCAAATCTCTTATATGCTGAAGGTGGACTCGAACGGCAATAGGCTATGGGAGCATACCCTATACTCCGCGGGCTCCGGTATCGAGGACATCGCGTTGAACGATCAATATCAATATGCGGTCACTGGAAACAGCAGCAAGTATGGCGCTTTCGTCATGCAATGGCACTCAGATGAAAAACCGCCGATTCGCGTCGAAATCGATGGGGAGCCGCTTGCTCTGCAGCAGCCTCCGGTCGTTCAAAGCGGAACAACGCTCTTGCCCATGAGGGATTTATTTGAGGCATTAGGCGCGACGGTTCATTACGATCAGGCGACGAAGTCGATTAAAGCCGTGAAAGGCGCGAGAACGATTCTGCTTGTGGTCGGCCAGCCGTCCGTTGCCGTCACGGAAGGAGACAAAAGCCGCACCATCGAATTGAGCGTTCCAGCGCAGTTTATCGGCACGAAGACGATGGTCCCGCTCCGCTTCGCCAGTGAAGCGCTGGGCAACCAGATCATCTGGAACAGTGCGGAGCAGCTCATCGAGGTAGAGCTGTCTGCGAACGAATAATAACAAAAATCATTAACCTTATACTCGAATCAGCCGGATGATTGCTGTGCTCGTACAGCGATCATCCGGCTTTTTAATATTCCTCACCATCTTTTCTAATCCGCTGCGCTTCCTAAACAGAAAACGATATTTTTTACACTCATTTTACATCCCGTTAACCTGATCTGGTTTATTCCCTATGGACAGACTGATACCCTATAAGTAAATAAACAAATTGTTCAAATATGAACAAATGTCCAAAATAGGGGTGGTTTAATGCGTTAAATATCGCTTAGCCTCACGATGAAGCGGTCCCTCTTCCTCTAATTACTATGATAAGGGTGATAACGACAATGAAGCATCTATTGGTGAAAAAAGTATTATCCGCAGCTGTACTGCTGACCCTGGCATTCAATGTGGCTTGCTCCGGCGGCGGCAATGGCAATGCGAACGGCACAAGCGCCTCCCATTCGAATCCGCAGAGCAGCTCGAATGAATCGAATGCTGAACCCGTTGGCAAATACAACCCTCCGATTACGGTCACGATGGGAAGGGATCAATTAACGAATACGACTTTCCCGGAAGGCGATTCCTTAGACAACAACATCTGGACGAGGGCGCTGATGGATGAATACGGCATCCAAATCGAGAACCTGTGGGTGACGGATTCCTCTCAATATTGGGAGAAGCTGAACCTGACGATTGCATCTGGAGATTTACCGGATATTTTCCAAGTGAGACCTGCCCAATTGAAAGAATTAGCCGATGCAGGAATGCTGGCCGATTTAACCGATGTATATGAGACACACGCGACACCACTCATGAAGGAAAAATTAAATGAAGACGGAGGAAACGGATTGCAATCGGCCACGATTGACGGAAAGCTGATGGGACTTCCTTATGTTACGGCCGCGATTGATTCTGCTCCGATGATCTGGATCCGCAAAGACTGGCTGAACAATCTGGGACTCTCCGAGCCGAAAAGCTTAAGCGACATCATCGAAATTGCCAGAGCCTTTAAGGAAGACGATCCAGACCAAAACGGCCAAGATGATACGCTCGGACTTGGGGTCACACAGAACATCTTCGGTGCAGCCGGCGGACTGATGGGCTTCTTTAACGGCTATCATGCTTATACCAACATTTGGATTGAGGACCCTGCATCAGATGGACTCGTCAACGGACTCATTCAGCCTGAAATGAAAGAAGCACTCTCTCAATTGCAGCAAATGTATAAAGAAGGCATTATTGATCCCGAATTCTCAGCAAAGTCTGGCATTGGCGATGATGTGATCGCAGGCAAGCTCGGTATGTTCTATGGAACGATGTCACAGCCTCTGAATCCGCTGCAGCAAAGCAAGGACAAGGATCCGAATGCGGAGTGGCAGTATTATCCGCTCCTTTCCATTGACAATGAGCCTGCCCGGCCGCAAATATCCCACAATCCGCCGGTATACTTCGTTTCCAGCAAAGACAATGAAAATCCCGCAGCGATTGTGAAAATGATGAATTTATTCGCTGAGAAGTTCTTCGGTGAAACAGCGGATACCCGCTTCAACTATGACAATGACCATCCGTCTCACAAATATCAAGTCGTCCGTACCTACGGGGCTAGGAAAAACTTAAACAATTATTTGAATATCAAAGAAGCCTTCGAAACAGGAAGCATGGACAAGCTCAATCCGGAACAGCTGGAGCATTATGAGCAAATTAAGCAGTATCAGGCTGGAGAAGAGGGAATGTGGAAATACGCCAATATTTTCGGACCGGAAGGCTCCCTGTCGCTCGTGAATGATTATATCGAGAAGGATTTGCTCTATTCCGATCAATACGTCGGTCTGCCTACCGATTTAATGGTGGATAACAGCAGTATTTTAAGCGACTTGGCTGCAACCACCTTCACGAAAATCATCATGGGAGACTCGATCGATACGTTCGATGCCTTCGTCCAAGATTGGAAAAGCCTCGGCGGTGATGACATTACTGCGGAAGTCAACGAATGGTACCAAAGCTCAAAAACGGAATAACTCACGCTATGGTTTTCAGGGAGAACGATCTCGTTCTCTCTGAAACCTCTTCAAAACTATGAAATAGGGAGAAAATCGTATGCTTCCAATACGAAAAACACGGTCCGGCACGCTGCTGCCTGTTTCGCAAAAGTCGCTCCACTCCAGATGGCCGCTGCACCTGATGCTGATCCCTGGATTGCTGATCTTATTCATTTACCAGTACCTGCCGATGTTCGGCATCGTCATGGCTTTCCAAGATTACAAGCCCGCGCTCGGGTTTCGAGGGTCGGAATGGGTCGGATGGGACAATTTTGCTTATATTATGAAGCTGCCCAATATTACGCAGGTCGTCTGGAATGCATTTTATATTTCCATCATGAAGGTAATCGCGGGGCAAATCTTTCCGATCATCGTGGCCATTCTGCTTAATGAAGTCCGGAAATCGTTCTTTAAACGAACGTTCCAAACGTTGATCTATCTCCCGCATTTCCTGTCGTGGGTCATCCTGGGAGGGATTTTGATCGACATCCTGTCCCCCTCCACCGGATTTGTGAACCTCGTATTAGGCTGGTTCGGAGTAGACCCTATATTCTTTCTCGGAGATAAATCCTTATTCCCCTACGTCCTCGTAGCGACAGACTTATGGAAGGACTTTGGATTCAGCACCATTGTGTATTTAGCAGCGTTAACGAGCATCAATCCGAACTTGTACGAGGCTGCCGTTGTTGACGGGGCAAGCCGCTTACGGCAAATCTGGCATATTACGCTGCCAGGCATGGCTCCGATCATTGTGTTAGTAGCGACATTGAGCTTAGGGAGCATTCTTAACGCTGGATTCGACCAGGTCTTTAATCTATACAGTCCTGCCGTCTACGAAACAGGTGACATTATCGATACATTGGTATATCGTACGGGAATTTTGCAGGCGAAATATTCCTTGGCTACGGCAATTGGCCTGTTTAAATCGGTCGTATCGCTCATACTCATTGCTATTTCCTACTTCTTAGCTTATCGCATCGCAAACTATAGAATTTTTTAGCTGGAGGCGCTATGGTACAAGATCGAACAATCTCCGCAACGATATTTCAATGGTTCAATTATTTGTTTTTAACGCTGCTCGGCATCCTATGCATCATTCCGCTCATTCACGTATTGGCCGTTTCCTTCAGCTCCAGCTTAGAAGCGGACGCGGGAGCAGTGACGCTTTGGCCGCTGCAGTTTACAACGGATGCTTATGAATATGTCTTAAATAAACCGGAATTTTTCAGATCGATCGGTGTGACTCTGCAAAAGGTCGTCCTTGGTACAGCCCTCAACTTGGTCATGGTGATTCTGCTCGCTTACCCCCTGTCCCAGGAAGTCAAGACCTTTCCTATGCGTACGGTCTACGCATGGATCATCGTATTTACGATGCTGTTCAGCGGCGGACTGATTCCGACCTACATGATCGTCAAAGAAACTCATTTAATGGATACCATTTGGGCTCTCGTGCTGCCTGGTGCGATACCGGTCTTCCACGTCATGATGCTGCTCAATTTCTTCCGAGGCATCCCGAAAGAACTGAAAGAAGCCGCCCACATCGACGGAGCAGGGCATTGGACGATTCTGTGGCGAGTGATGCTGCCGCTGTCTATTCCCGCCCTCGCTACTTTATTGCTGTTCAATCTAGTCGGGCATTGGAATTCCTGGTTCGACGGGATGATCTATATGAATTCCCCGGAAAACTATCCGCTTCAAACGTATTTGCGCACGATTATTATCGAGCTTGACTTTACCGCGCTTGGGGCAATGGATGCTATACATCAGCTGGAAAATGTGTCGGAACGCACGACAAGGGCTGCCCAAATCTTCCTAGGCTCGCTCCCGATCATGCTGGTATATCCGTTTCTTCAAAAATACTTTATGAAAGGCATTGTGCTAGGAAGCGTAAAAGGCTAAAACCAACGATCTGTGGAGGTGTTGATGATGAAAGATCAAGCGATAAGCTGGCAGGCCCAATGGATTTGGAATGCCTATGAAGAGAGCCCAAGGAATGAATGGTGGTGCTTTCGCAAGGAGTTTACCGTATCGGCAGCGGAAGCGGAGCATGCGACATTATCCATTACCGCAGATTCCAGATATGTGCTGTATGTGAATGGCACGCAGCTTGGCCGCGGACCCGTTCGATGCTGGCCGTTGGAGCAAGTCTACGATACGTATGAAGTCGGGCATCTATTGAAAAAGGATCAAAAAAATACCATCGCTGTACTCGTCATGCATTTTGGCATTTCTACTTATTCTTACCTCCTGGGACGCGGCGGCCTGATCGCTCAGCTGAACGTTGTTGATTCAGACCACCATTGTGATGCGATTCTCACGACGGATGCAAGCTGGAAAGTATCCCGCCACTTCGGGCAGCATTCGCGCGTCCCGCGCATGTCGTTCCAGCAGGGCTTTGCCGAACGAATCGATGCCCGGAACTGGGATGAAGCATGGGTCCTGCCCGAATACAATGATGCTGCATGGGAGCATGCGACCGTCATCGGGGAGCCAGGGATGGAGCCGTGGAAGAAGCTGATCCCGCGAGATATTCCACTGATGAGTGAAACAGACGCATATCCTTCCAGAGTGGAATCGCTGCATGAAGTCCGTCCCGTTGATTGGACGACCATCATTGACACTCGCACGCAGATGGCGCCCGGAAGCGAGGAGCATGCGAATGCCTATGGCTACGCCGGCTATATCGCGACGGTCGTCCGAGCGGATGAATCCGGGACAGCGAAGGTTGGATTCACATATCGTTCGCCCCATGTTCATGGTCTCATCCTCAACGGCGAACGATTTACAAGGGAGCAGCTTATGTCCGGGCCGCTCGAGGTGAAGCTGCACCAGGGAGATAACCTCTTCATGGTGGAGCTGATTGGTCAGGATCACGGCCGCGGATTGTTTCTCGGCATGGACAGCGAGCTTCCGTTCGAGCTTGTTTCCCCTTTGACAGACGAAGCAGCTTATTCTCCCTTTGTATCCATCGGGCCATTCTATCAATATGAATATATCGACCATCAATTTGGAACGGATGCACAAGCGAAGCACCGTGCCATCGCGGCCTGCGGCGCTCGTGACGAGAAAGCAATCGATGCGGAGGCAGCACAGGATAAACAGGAATTTAAGATATTTTGCAGCGCGGGAGAGTCCCGAACAGCTCATGAACTGATGGAATGGAAAGAGTGGATTCGTCCCGTTCCGCTGCAGCTTGTGAGTGAGGATGCCGTCATCTCCTTGTCCGCTTGGAAAAAGGTCTCGACCGAGCATCCAGTTCAGGCGCAGCTCCAGCAAGCCGTCATGGCTACGCCTCTTGCTGCCGTCCTGCCGGTGTATAGCGGTGCGGATACCGAACTCATTATTGACTTCGGAAAAGTGATGTCCGGCTACATATCTTTCGAGCTGGATGCAGGAGAAGGGACAATCGTGGACTTGTATGGATTTGAATATATGCGGGACGGCTGGATTCAGCATATGCATTACTTAGAAAATTCCATCCGGTATATTTGCCGTGAAGGAAGGCAGCAATACCTTTCTCCCATCCGCAGAGGATTCAGGTATATCATTGTGACCGTCCGGCAGGCCAGCCGCCCTGTTCGCTTGTACGACCTTCATATGAAACTGAACCATTATCCGATCGCCGAAGTCGGCCAGTTTCAATGCTCCGATGCGATGCTGAATGAAATTTGGAAAATCAGCCAGCATACCACGAAATTGTGCATGGAGGATACGTTCGTCGACTGCCCCAGCTTTGAACAAGCGTTTTGGGTAGGGGACAGCCGCAATGAAGCGCTAATTGCCTATTATTTATTCGGCAGCGAGGAATTCATCAAGCGCTGTCTGCAGCTTGTGCCGGGCTCTCGCTATCAAACTCCGCTGCTTGTCGACCAAGTGCCCAGCGGTTTCAACAGTGTCATCCCGAACTGGACCTTCTTCTGGGTCATTGCCTGCTTAGAATATTACAAGCGAACGAATGACGAGGACTTTGTCCGGACGATATGGCCGGAGGTACAGCATACCCTGTCTCATTACATGGAGCTGCTGGATGAACGCGGACTGCTGTTCATGCATGCTTGGAACTTCTTGGATTGGGCTCCGATTGACCAGCCTAGGCATGGCGTTGTCACACATCAAAATATGTTTCTTGTGGGGGCGCTCCATGCCGCTGCCGATTTAGCCGAAATCGCTCAGGCCACGGAGGACGCAGATGTCTGCAGACAACAGGCAAAGCAGCTCAAATCCGCTGTGAACGCGGTGCTCTGGTCAGACGAGATGGAGGCTTATCTCGATTGCATTCACGGAGACGGCAGGCACTCGGACATCTTCAGCATGCAGACACAGGTCGTTGCCTTGTTATGCGGCATCGCCGAAGGAGACCGCCACCGAAAGCTTGCCTCCTATATGGTTTCACCGCCCGAGACGTTCGTGCCGATCGGAAGTCCGTTCATGTCCTTCTTTTATTACGAGGCCTTAGCACAGATCGGTGAATTCGACCAGATGGTAGACGATATCCGTTATCAATATGGACGGATGATCCAATATGGAGCAACGACGTGCTGGGAAATGTATCCGAAGGTCGATATCGACGAGGATCATCCGCAGCAGCTCACACGAAGCCACTGCCATGCATGGTCGGCAGCTCCTCCCTATTTTCTCGGTTCTTATGTGTTAGGGGTTCGCGGGGAAGCGTCCGGTTGGCGTAAAGTATCGGTTCAGCCAAATCCATGCGGGCTGACGTGGGCTCGCGGCAGCGTTCCTCTGCCGGATTCGGGACGTATCGATGTGTCTTGGCGCCTTACGGATGACCACAAACTGAAGCTTCAAATCTCGGCACCGCCGCAGGTGGAGGTCGAGGCCAAGCTCCCAGATGGATATGAGGGCGAAATGATACTCAAAAGGACGGGATCCTATGATGTATGAACAGACTCGGACGATTTGGTGGCAGGCGCATCGCGGCGGCGGTGCGCATGAAGCACCCGATAATACGATGGCCGCCAATCGATATACTTGGGCACTTGGCGGTATTCCAGAAGCCGACCTGCGTACAACCAAGGATGGCGTAATCATCTGTCTCCATGATGATACATTGGCAAGGACGACAACTGCCCCTTCAAGCATAAAGGACACATCCGCCTCAGATCTAACCTTCGATGAAATTCGCCCTTGGGATGCTGGCTTGAAGTTTGACGATCGTTTTCGCGGGGAAACCGTCCCTTCCCTTCAAGACGTTTTTGCAGAAATGAGCGGAAGACCGGAGCGAATGATGTACCTGGACCTCAAGCAAGTGGATTTAGTTCAACTCGGCAAGCTCATTGACCAGTATGGAGTCAACCGCCAAGTCATCTTCACCCATCACCTGCAGGACAACTGCAGACGAATGAAGCAAATCGCTTCCGATGTCCGAAGCATGCTGTGGATCGGGGGCAAGGCGGAGCAGATCAAGGAGAAGTTTGAGCTTGCCCGCCGGTCATCCTTTGACGGACTCGATCAAGTACAGCTTCATCTGAATCTCTTAAACGACCCCCAAGGGGACTGGAGATATACACTTGAGCCTGAATTTCTGGAATACGCTCTACAGGTCACCTCCTCCTGCGGTATCGAGCTAGAGGTGCTGCCCTTTTCCTTTGATGAGCGGTCTATACATCTCTTGCTTCAGTTGGGCATCCAGTGGTTTGCAACCGATGAGCCTTCCCTATTCGTGACATACGTTCGCTCCTGGCAAAAGAGCACGTAACCCTTGCAGGTGATTTCATTTTTATTAATCCATCGTACGAAAGGCTGAATCCTATGAACATATTAGTTACTGCACCTTTTGAAGAGGAAGATATCCTCAAGCTGCAGCGTTTTGGAAGCGTCATTTACCGCCCTTGGAAAACCAACAATCATCCGTTCTCCCCGTCTGAGCTGATCCAATTGCTGAGCGAATCGGATGCCGATGCTTTGATCATTGAACATGACACGGTTACCTCTACCGTTTTTGAACAAATAGATTTGAAGTTTATTGGTGTATGCCGCGGCACTCCTTCGAATGTCGATCTCGCCGCTGCAACCCGCCATCATGTCCCGGTGTTCCATACACCGGCCCGCAATGCGCAAGCCGTCGCCGAATACGTGCTGGCGGAAATCATCTCTATGCTTCGAAAAATACCTGAAAGCAAAAGATGGCTGCAGGAGCGCAGTTGGACGGGGCTTAGCCACGATTCCTACCTTCAATTTAGAGGCACAGAACTATCGGGTAAAACGGTCGGACTCGTCGGATTAGGCGGTGTAGGCCGAAGAATCGCGCAGTTATTGAAGGCTTTCGGCTGCCAAATCCAATACTTTGACCCCTATCTTGCCGCTTCGCCGGATCCGGATTACCGTTCGACCCGTATTGAGCATGTATTTGCCACAAGCGATATTGTTTCGATTCACCTGCCCGTGACGAAGGAAACCATTGGAAGCATTGACAGCAGGCTTCTGCGGCAAATGAAGCCGGACGCTATCTTTGTCAACAGTGCAAGAGCTGCCGTCGTGGATCGAAAGTCGTTATTCCAAGTTTTGAAGGAAGGCTCCATTAGCGGTGCGATTGTGGATGTGTTTTACGCCGAGCCTCCTGATGATGAGGATTACGAAATGATGAACCTGCCGAACGTATCTGCTACACCGCATATTGCAGGCAACACGTTCGAAGTGGACAAGCACCATGCAGAAATCATGCTCGAAGCACTGCACAGCTGGGAACAGAAGCACCAGCCTCCTAAGTATTTGGTGAATCCGGAGGTACAAGCCCATCATACCGCATCGTAACGGAGGAGAATAAAATGCAGACGGAGCTAGCTTTCTTAGGAATTGATATCGGCACACAAGGGGTAAGAGTAACGGGGCTATTAGAACATGGCGAGCTGTGCGCAAGTTACGCTTCCCCGTTCACATCGCATCATCCCCATCAAGTGCTGCGGCAGGAACAGGATCCGGAGGATTGGTGGCGATCAGTCGTGATTTGCTTGCAGCACGTCGTGATGGATCTGAAGAAGCGAAATGCACTGACCCGAATCCATTCCATCACGGTATCCTCGACCTCCGGAACGGTCATCCCCCTGGATCGGGATCATCGTCCCCTATCCAAAGCCATCATGTACAGTGATCAGCGTTCACATGAATTCGCCAAGACATGCTGTCATGCGGCGGAACAGTCGGGTGTACCTTTCACCGCTTTCAACAGCTCCTCCGGGCTCTCGAAAATGGTTTGGTTTCAGCATGCCTGCCCTATGCTGGCGGAGCAAGCGGCCTATTGGATTCATGCTGCCGATTTCATTGTAGGCCGCCTATGCGGCATCTGGGGCGTTTCGGACGAAACGAACAGCCTAAAGTCCGGGTACGATCTGATGAACCGGAGGTGGCCGAATTATATTCAGGACGCGCTCGGCATCCCGAGAAGCTCGCTTCCTGGGGTGGTCCCTACCGGCACCATACTCGGCCCTGTGACGAAGGACGTTGCCGAATTAACAGGCCTCCCGCCCACCGCTCATGTAACGGTTGGCGTGACGGATAGCTGCGCTTCCCAAATCGCCTCCGGCGCATTTCGGCCTGGCGATTGGAATACGACCATCGGTACGACCTTGGTGTTAAAAGGGGTGACTCGTGACCCGATCGACGATCCGCATCATCGCATTTATAACCATAGACATCCTGACGGCTATTGGATGCCCGGCGGGGCAAGCAATACGGGGGCGGATTGGGTCACCCTCGACTATAGCGATCACGAATTGGACCAGCTCAATAAAGAGGCGGTTCTGCTCACTCCTACCCCTTGGCTTGCATACCCGCTCAAGCAGCATGGCGAACGGTTTCCCTTCACAGCCCCCCATGCCGAAGGCTTCGAGCCCTCCCATTTAACGAGGGCGGAGCAATTTGCCGCCCGAATGGAAGGAACCGCTTATATCGAGCGCATGGCTTATCACTTGGTAGAAGAGCTTTCCAGGCAGAAAGTCGGACAAGTCTATACGGCGGGCGGAGCAAGCAACAGCTTAACGTGGCTCCAAATTCGAAGCGATGTGATGAGAGTGCCGATTTTGAAAATGAAACACGCTTCTGGCTCTGCCGGTGCAGCTGTCCTGGCGGCTTCCCGAACCCATTACAGCAATTTGCAGGAGGCCGGGTCCCAGATGGTTGTGCTAGACCGCCGTATTGAGCCAAGCGGCGCGTCCTTGCAGCAGCAGTACGCAGAGCGCTACGAAGCATTCATTCAGCAGCTGTCGGACAAGGGCTATCTATCTTCTTTTCGAAAGGATGCGAATCGATGACTCGATTAATTATGTTGCGTCACGGTGAAACCGAATGGAATGCTGCGAACAACCGGTTCTGTGGACATTCCGATATCCCGCTGTCCGAAACGGGCAGGCGGCAGGCGGAGGCGGCCGCTGATTGGCTGAAGGACATTCATGTCGATCACATCTATGCTTCCACGCTGCAAAGAGCGGTCGAAACCGCAGCCTTCATTGCCCACCGTCACCAGCTGCCGGTGAAGCAGGAGCAAGATTTGCAAGAAATCAACTACGGACGATGGGAAGGCTTAACACAGCCGGAAATCGAGCAGCAGTATCCGCACAGCTGGAGCGGCTGGTTCCGCCAGCCTGAAGATTTTCCCGCCGGTGAGGTTGGTGAAAACGCTTTGCAGTTGTATAATCGTTATGAGCAATGCATTCATGCGTTATGCGCCCGCCATAGCGGGGAGCATATCGTCATCGTCAGCCATAGTGCGGCCATTCGTATTTTTCTAACCGGCGTCCTGCAAATGCCGTTACGGGCGTATCGAAAATTAGTGCTGCACAATACAGGCGTATGTGTTTTGGAAACAGCACCGGAAGGCGTCCTGAAACTGCTGCAGTTTAACGGCAAGCCGCATGCGCTGTGAAGCCTTTCATGAATTGAAAAACCTGACCGGAGGATGATTATGGTCGTTTCTTCTAAAAAAGGCCATGTTTCAAAGAGGAGCTTCCTCGAACGGGTCGCTAGAATGTATTATATTCTTGGATATAATCAGCAGGAAATCTCCGAACAGCTTGATGTAGGGCGCTCATCCGTCGCTAGATTTCTCAGTGAGGCGAGAGAAGAAGGCATCGTGCAATTTCGAATTTCTTCCGATCTCGAAAGCTGGAGATGTGCATCGCTTGAATCGGAGATTCTAAAGACGTCTCATCTTAAGGACTGTGTCGTTTTACGCTCTGACGACCGTTCGGGCTATTCTTTTGAAACGTTGGCAAGCACATACTTAAATTCCGTGCTTCCCACCCACGGAGCAGTTGGCTTGGGCTGGGGCAGAACGCTTTATTCGATCGGAACCCAGATGCATCTGTGCGACCCTCGCCCGGATGTAAAGCTCATTCAATTATCAGGCGGATTAGGTGCTAAAGAAGAGCTCGTTCCTGCAACCTCCGTAATCCAGCAGTGGTCACGGGCGCTTCATGGCAAATCGTTATTTTTGCCTGCACCGGCTGTAGTCTCTACGCTCGAAAGCAAAAATCGTTTTCTGGACGACCCGAGCATCTTAGAGATTATCGAGGAAGCCAAGCAGGTGAATGCGGCCGTTGTCGGGATCGGGCATACAGGCACAGACGCCACGATCATCTCTGCCAATCTCGCCCCAGACCTTCACGACGAGCTGGCATCTTCTCGGCTGGCAGGCGATATTACGTTTCATTTTTATGATCAAAATGGCCACTTTGCTTGTGAACAGCTGAGCGAACGCGTCATTGGCATAACCCCAGCCGATTTCCTGCGCATTGAGCTTAGAATCGGAATCGCACATGGATTGGAGAAGGCTCGTGCCATCAGAGCTGCGGTACATGGCCGCCTAGTAAATATCCTCATTACGACGGAAGAAACCGCCAAAGAGCTTCTAGCCTCGGATTAAAAAATGAATCAACGAAGAATGGGGCTGTCTCAAAAGGTAGATATTTTCTACTCAAATGAGACCGCCCCATTCTGATCTGTCGATTATTCTAGGTTGGCATGTCTGCCGAACATGGTTACATTTTCTATTCCTTTTCGCTCCATATATTTAAGGATCACTGCATCATAGAACAGCAGCAGCGTCTGTTCGAATAAAGAAGCCATCGGCTGGATCGTATGATATTCGTTTTGCTCTTGGTCCTTAGGTGATCCTGGCAGCTTTACTATCACATCAGCGAAGCTTCCAATCCTCGATTCCGGAAAGATCGTGACGAGTGCGACCTTTCCTCCAATCTGCTTTGCCTTTTCAGCCATTCCTACCAAGCTCTTCGTTTCACCTGATCCAGAGCCGATAACAAGAAGATCCCCCTGCTCCAAGCCCGGTGTAACCGTCTCTCCAACAACATATGCATCATGACCCATGTGCATCATCCGCATCGCAAACGATTTCCCCATAAAACCTGAGCGTCCTGCTCCGGCTACAAATACCTTACGTGCTTGAAGCAGCTGCTCTACAAATTCATCCGCCTCTTCATTGTTCACGAAGGAAATGGAACGCTGCAGCTCTTCTAATATCGTCGCAGCATACTTTACCGTTTCCATATATATTACCCTTGCTTTACAAGCCGCTGCATTTCAGCTGCAACCGTTTTTTTATCCTGCTGGCCGGTAATTCCGCCGCCGACAATTACTAGATCCGGCTTCGCTTGAACAACCTCTGGCAGTGTTGCTAGCTTGATGCCGCCCGCTACCGCGGTTTTAGCGTTTTTTACAACCTGCTTAATAACTTGCAGCTGCTCAAAAGGACTTTCTCCCTCCGCCTGCAGGTCATATCCCGTGTGAACACAAATGTAATCTACGCCTAGCGCATCGATTTCCTGTGCGCGTTTTTCAAGATCTTTCACATTAATCATATCCACCAAAATTTTGGAGCCGTGCTTCTTCGCTTCCTCGACAGCTCCTATAATCGTGGCATCATCTGTTGCACCCAATACCGTTACAATATCGGCTCCGGCTTCCGAAGCTTTCATGACCTCATAGCCGCCTGCATCCATAATTTTCAAATCGGCCAGCACCTTAAGTGCAGGGAACTCCTCTTTGATTTCTTTGACCGCTCTCAGCCCTTCATTAATTACGACCGGTGTTCCGATTTCCACAATGTCAATATATTCTTGTACCTCAGCAACCACTTGTTTCGCTTCAGGGATATTCACAAGATCCAATGCTAGCTGCAATTCCATTTCAACTTCACTCCTGTCATGGTATTCGATCGATCTATACACAGCATAACAGCGATAAAACAATCGTGTAAGTACGCACTTTAAGCACATATAGTCACTTTAAAATCACTATACACACATTAAAAACACCTATGGCGGGAAAGTATACTGTACACCTTTTTCTTAATTATAGTGCCAAAAAGTATACTGTGTGGTAACATTAAAACACGAGGTGATGCAGAAATGGGTAGATTTGATGAGAAAACATTTAACTGTGAAAAAGAGCTGACCCTTCATGTTATCGGCGGAAAGTGGAAAATGCTGATCATGTGGCATCTTGGCAAAGAAGGCACCAAGCGCTTTAACGAATTGCGTTCACTCATTCCTGGCATTACACAGCGTATGCTCGTCAATCAGCTTAGAGAGCTGGAGGAAGATTTGATTATTCACCGCGAGGTGTATCCTGTCGTTCCTCCGAAGGTAGAATATTCATTAACTGAGCACGGCCAAAGCTTAATGCCGATTCTCGAATCAATGTACCAATGGGGTATGAATTATAAAGAGAACGTATTGAAAAAACAAGAGCTGATCGTCAAGTGATCAACAACTCATGTTGAAGCATTACGATGAATGAGTTAAAAGACAGCGGGCTCAAAGCTCGCTGTCTTTTTGTCGTAGCTTGGCATTCCACTTGTGGAGGAAATCTCCCTCGTTTAGACTAAGCATTAGATGAATGAAAGCATAACGGTTCAGTTTTTCATACAGGAGGTATCCCTTTGTTTAAAGTAATGATCGTAGAGGATGATGCGAAAATTAGGAGCATCGTAGCGGATACGCTGCGCAAATGGCAGTATGACGTGGTCGAAATCGATCAGTTCGATCAGATCACGGCCCTCTTCGAGAAGCATCTCCCGCACCTCGTGCTGCTAGATATCAATTTGCCAATATTCGATGGATTCTACTGGTGCCAGCACATTCGCGCCATTTCGAAGGTGCCTATTCTATTTCTTTCTTCCCGCAATCAAAATATGGACATCATCATGGCCATGAATATGGGCGGGGACGACTTCGTACAGAAGCCATTCGATCTGGATGTGCTCGTCGCAAAGGTGAATGCGCTGCTTCGGCGCAACTATACGTATCAGGAGGAACAGCTGCAGCTTTCTCATCGCCAGCTTGTGCTGAACTTGTCTAATTCCACGGTGCAGTATGGGAATCAAGCCACGGAGCTGTCGCGCAATGAGTTCATTATTCTGCAGGTGATGATGCGCCATATCGGCAAAATCGTCTCCCGAGAAGAACTAATGCAGGCGCTGTGGAACGACGATCAATTCATCGATGACAACACCTTGACGGTGAACGTCAATCGGCTGCGCCGTAAAATTGCGATGCTGGGACTTGAAGAGTTCATCGCAACGCGAAAAGGAATGGGGTATATGATCGAATGACCTTTTGGCGATTTTTGAAGTATGAGAAGCCCTATCTGCTTTTGACTGCGGCTCAATTGCTGGTCATGAGTATGGTGTTTTACTTTGATCCCCGAATGTCGTGGCAGTGGGATTCCTTTTTGTACGCATTCGCGCTGTCCTCCCTGCTTCTTGGAGCATTTTTCATTTACCGATATATGCGAAGCAGTCAGGCCATCCGGCGCATGCACGAGGAGGACACAACAAACCTGTCCCTTGAGGCGGAAGCCTACAGACTCGCCATGGAGCAGATGGAAAAACAGCATATCCGCACCATGAACCTCATTCACGAGAAACAAAATGAATATTATAACTTTATCGTTACTTGGTTCCACGAAATCAAGACACCTATTGCGGTTTTGCGGCTGATTCAGAAAACGGAAGCCAACGCTCAAAGCATAGATGAAGAAATTACACGTATTGAACATTACGTCGATCAAGCGCTCTACTATGCGAAGCTGGACAGCTTTAATCAAGATTACAGCATCGTCTCCTGCGATCTTGAACGTCTGATGAAAAACGTAGTCAAGCAGCATTCCAAGACGTTCTTTTCCAAGAACATTCGTGTCGTACTGCACACGGAGCCGATCTCAGTGCAGAGTGATTCGAAATGGCTGCAGTTCATCATCAATCAGCTGCTCACCAACAGCTTGAAATATACGGAATCCGGCGGAGAAATTACGATTCAGACACGTATGGCAGCCAAAGAAAAGCAGCTCATCATTCGGGATGGCGGCATCGGCATCGAGCCGCAGGACCTTCCCCGCATTTTCAATCTCGGGTTTACCGGCACGAATGGCCGGATTTTCACGAAATCGACAGGGATGGGGTTGTATTTGGCACAAGAGCTTTCCAAGAAGCTCGGACATTATATTACCTGTTCCTCCGTATCAGGCACGGGAAGCTTCACCGAGATGACGATCCACTTCCCGAATCATGACGATCCATTCTTGAGTACGTTAAAAGACACAGACCGCCCAACTTAGCTTAGGCGATCTGTGCCTTTTGAACTCATTCACTGTTTTGATGAGCAATTTTATAATACAGATTGGCTGAGGACAAATAGAACAGCAGGTAGACTACGAAATAAATTGCAATCGTCCCCCACAACAGCTGTACCATCTCCGGAAAATCCTGCAGCGTATCGAGAATATAATATTTAATAATCAATCCGCTGTGCAGTATGCCGAGCAGCAGCGGCGGTGCGAAGACGAACAGCAGCTTCTTGCAAATCACACTCTTCAGCTGACGCTGATGAATGCCCAGCTTTCTGAGGATGGTAAACTGCCGCTGCTCTTCCGTCGCCTCCCGCAGCTGTTTGAAGTAGATCACGCTGGCCAGCGCGAACAGTGCGATCAAGGCGAGAAATCCACCCGCGAACAGCATCAGGGAAGAGCTCTCGATCTGTTTGGAATAGACGTCGGCAAACGAAGAATAGTATGCTCCTGACTTCCGCATCAATACGGCATGAACTTCCCTCGACAGCGCTTCGGCATGCTTGGCGCCTTCGATTTGATATATTTCGAAGTTCGTGATCTGTGCCCTACTCCGCACCGACTCATACAGCGGATCTGCTACAACCAGCACCGCCGGCTTCTTCTGCATCGACTTTTCGGGGTCCGTCGACCATCCGAGGAGCGCGAAATCCTTCATCTCCGTCAAACGCAGTGTGGTTTCTCCAGCGTTCACCTTAAAATCAAACTGCTCCGATAGAGCATACTTCTTCGACAGATCCGTTCCTTGAGACAAGGATACCGCCTCATTCCCCTCCAGCTCGACCTTCTCCTGATCGTCACCGCGAAGTGAAATCAGGGCGTTGTATGTTTGCTGCGGCACGAGCAGCACATCTTCAGTGAAATATTCCGGATGATCAAAGGCAGCGCTCATATCCGTGGCAGGCTGGGTCCATGCAGCCTCTATCGTCTCATGATATTGGATGGGATGATTGGAGCTTTTGATCATCTCATCGATTTGTTCATTGATTTCTGAACCGAGCGACTCAAATGCGATATGGTTCGGTACATTTTTGCCTACGGCATCGAACTGCACCTTATAGTTAATGGCAACAAAGCTGAAGAACAATATGATGAGTGCGCCGAACAGCGATATAAAGGTTAAATTGAGTGTGTTGCTCCGCACTTGAAACCGCAGTGAAGACGTCCAAAGCACCGTATTGCCTTCATAATATGCCGGGCGTCGGCCGATAAATTGCAGCAGCCAACCGACGAACTGACGAAAGAACAAGTAGGTTCCTCCGATGATTCCAATCGTGACAGCGATCATGCTGACCACAGCATAATCGTCCCAGAATACCGTGCCTCTTCCCCTGCTGATGAGGAAAACGGCCATTCCCAGCAAGATGACGGCAAACCAAGCGGACCATGTGGACGGCTTAAACGGCTTCTCCATTTTCTCCTTGGCATGGAACAGCTCTACCAGCTGCACGCGTCTGACCATTACTCCGCTTTGGCAGGTAATGATGACCGCAAGCACCAAGAAGAGCAGGACGGTCGTACCGATCGCTCCCAGCGGAAATGACAATGAAATCGTCTGATCGTACTGCATCAGCTTCATCAGCAGCATCCCGAACAGCTTGGACAGAAGACCTCCCAGCAATATACCTGTAACCAATGACACCGCGCCGAGCATCAGGGTTTCATATAACACCATCAGGGTAACCTGCTTCTCACTCAGCCCCAGCAGCAAATACATGCCGAATTCCTTTTTTCGCTTCCGCATAAAGAATGAATTCGCATACAGGATAAAAAAGATAATGAACAGGAAAACGGCGATCGATGCAATCAAGACGCCGGCTTGAAAGTTTTCCCGATTAGACAGCGCATCCAGAATATCCTGGTTAAACATGAGCGAAGAAAACGTAAAGTGGATGATGACGCCTAGAATCATCGCAATAAGATAGATCGTATACAGCCGAAAATTGCGGATGACGTTTCGTTTCGTCCATTCAAACAAATTCATCGCTGCCTGCCTCCCATCAAGCTCTGCGTCTCCAAAATGCGGTCATAGAAGGCTTTTTGGCTCATCCCGCCAGCATAGAGCTCATTCACAATGACACCATCACGCAGGAAGATGACTCTTCTGCAGTAGCTCGCCGCGTAAATATCGTGCGTAACCATTAAAATCGTCGCCTCAAATACATCATTCAAACCTACGAACTGCTCCAGCAGCTGGGTTGCCGATCTGGAATCGAGCGCCCCTGTCGGTTCGTCCGCAAAGACGATGGATGGATTTGTGATGAGAGCTCTTGCGGATGCGGTACGCTGCTTTTGGCCGCCCGAGATCTCGCTCGGATATTTGGACAGAAGAGCTTCGATGCCGAGCGTTTCCGCAATAGGACGGAGCCGGCTCTCCATTTCTTGTGTGGGACACTTGCGCAGGGAAAGCGGCAGCAGGATATTCTCCTTCACGGTAAGGGTGTCCAGCAGATTATAGTCTTGGAAGATGAACCCCATATGCTCCTGTCGAAACTGTCGCAGCTGGTTCTTATTCAAATCCAGTAACGATTGCCCCTTGAGCCATACTTCACCGCCGGACAAGCGATCGATGGTCGACAGAACGTTCATTAATGTGGATTTTCCCGAACCGGAAGGACCCATAATCGCCGTGAATTCTCCAGCTGTAATCGTTAAGTCGATATTTCTTAGTACTTGTGTTTTGCCATAGTTTTTCGTTAAATTTTTCGTTTGAATGACAGCAGTCATCGTTTACCCTCCTTCATGTTCCTGCTACATACTTTATAACGGTTTCGGCATATCGAACCATCGATGTAACATAAAGGGAGGTGACGATTTTGTCACTTTTGAGAGGACATGCGTGCTTAAAGCAAGCTCTGAAAGGAATGGCGGATCACATCACCACGGCTGATGATCCCAACCAATACGCCGCTCCGCTCCACCGGCAGCTTTTTAATTTGCCGATTGCCTAAGATGGCAGCCACGTTCTCAATCTTCTCATCCACCTCGACCTTAATCACTTTTTTCTTGGCAATGGTCATGACGTTTAAGTCCAATACTCTTTTGACCCGTTCCTCGTAATCCTCATCATTCGCTTTAAAAAATCCAATATAATAAACCGAGTCAAAGAAAAGATCCTTTTGCTTGCCAATATAGCGCATGATGTCCCCGTCACTGATATAGGCGACAATTTCGTTTCGGTCATTCACGACGGGTACCCCGCTAATGCGATGCTCCATGAATCTCTCGATCACTGCTCGAACGGTATCATTCTCCTTCACTTTATACACCGGACTAATCATAATGTCCTGCGCCCTCATCGACATCTCCCCCTCGAAACGGCTTTCATTCCCATGTATGTATTTTATGAAGCAACTCCCCCAAATGGGTCTGATTCCATTAACTCTATTTTATCATAGGGAGCTTGGAGAGCTGTCATATTTCTCACACCTCGGCATGTGATGAGGAGCCGGTATGCAGCGGACGAGAAGTATCAGTCGATAAGCCCGATGCCGCAAATTTCAAATCGTTTACAAAATGTTTCATCAACACCGGTCTGCGGCGTACGGCTAAGGGATGATAAGAAAAGGCGATCGGAATGCCTTCGAATTCGAGCCATTTCCCGCGGCGATTCTTCACTTCCTCTTCCTGGGCAATCAGCGCCTGGATCACCACATTGCCTAGACCCAACAGCAGCTTGGGCTTCTGCTCTTCAAGCTGCGCCTTTAAATGCCCAAGACAAGCCTCCCTGGCATGGGGCTTATCATATTTGCGAACCGGACGACGCTTCACAAGGTAGCTGACGTATATTTCATCCAAGGCCACCCCCGCTTCCCTTAAGCCAAGCTGCAATGTCTGCCTTGTCCCGCAAACGAAGGCGGCTCCTTCGCGGTCCTCTCTTGCACCCGGATTATCCATAATGACGAATATCGGTGCATCCGGATTGCCCTCTCCCCAAATGAATCGTCCATGCTGCTCCGCAAGGCCGCACTGATCACAATTCAGCGCTTCACGCGGCGGAGAATCTTCCTTCAAAATCATCGGCTTCCAATCTTCCATCATCCATGTCCCCCTCGTCTTCATTCGGATATACATATCCGTCTTAGATTCTCCTCACTTCCATCTCCTCTATTCCGCTTCCAGCTCTCATGTGGGAGCGGAGCGAGCGCAAACCTAGGATTGCTGATCCTGGAGTAAAAGAGTTTTACATACCCAGTGGTTTACAATACTATCCAACTGTATTAATATATGTTTGCAAACGTTTGCGAAATCATTGGGGGAACTTACATATCAAACTGTCATTAGACCATGAGCGCATTATTCTGCGCTCCCCTGAGTTGTAGATCCTTCAATTTCCGCTTTAAACGCTTTACCGCGCAGGCGGGGTGCTTACCGAATAATGGAACCTGACCTGGGCAACCTAACAGTTGCGAAGGATCACATTTTCTTCAGGGAGGACGTCTATGCAATGGTATGAGAAGCTGAATAATTATTTCCCCGAGCATGAAATGAAGGACCCTGGGCAGCTGCAAGCTCTGCTGGAGGCTTCGCCTTATTACCATAAGGAAGAAACCGAAGACTATCTCATTCTATATGCGGAGTTTCCGAGCTTTCTTTTTATCGATTATTTGCTGGTTACCTCACAGAACCGCGGTAAGGGCATCGGCTCTAAGCTGCTCGATCGTTTTAAGCAAAAGGGAAAAATGATTCTTCTCGAAGCGGAACCAGCGGATGCGGAAGATCAAGATACCGTCAAACGGATGAACTTTTACCTCAAAAACGGCTTCAAAAAAGCCGACCGTATTATGTATACACGCGAAGACGGCGACGGCGAAACGTTCGAAATGAATATATTGTATTGGCAGCCTTATGAAGAGGATCAGTCCATTGTCATGGAGAAGATGAAGAAGGCCTGCAGCGAAATCCACAATTTCCATTCCCACAAATATTACGGCAGGACGCTTGCAGACCCGAAGAAGGCGCTGGAATGGAAGCATTAGCAGCAAAACGAATATGAATGTATCAATAAACCCCGAACCATATCGGTTTGGGGCCTTTCGTATTGAATCAATTACTTACTGTGCATGAGCTGCTTCGCCAGCTCCTTATTTCGTTCCTTAAACAGCTCATTGTGCGACGAAACCATGCCCCACTGATTGGCATCCGGCTCTATAAATTTCTTCGCCTTGTTCACCGCGTTCGCCGCATCCTGAAATGCGCCGGCAATCAGATGAACCTTGCCATCATGCCAGAGAATATCCCCTGCGGCATACAGACCGGGTATCGACGATTCACTGTTCGCATTACCTGCGACATAGAAGCCATCCTTCATTTCAATCGGCAGCGAGCTGCTCTCCAGCAGTGCAGAATCACGTTCATAGCCATGGTTGATCACGACTTCGTCTACAGGGAGCGTCGTAACCTCCCCTGTCTCATGATTCGTCAGCTGCACTCGCTCGATGACGTCTTGACCCGGACCCGCCATCAGCTTCGTGATCGTCGTATTTAGGAAGCAAACCGCCGAGCTGTTCATCAGCTGCTTCACCTGCGCCTCATGCCCGGAAAGCGCATCCTTCCGATACGTCAAATAAATCTGCTTAGCGAACGGCAGCAGTTCATTGGCCCAATCGACCGCAGAATTGCCCCCGCCGGAAATGATTACCGTCTTATCCTTGAAGCGCTGCAGCGACTTCACCGTATAGTGCAGATTGCTGACTTCGAATTTCTCCGCACCTTCGATTTCCAGCTTTTGCGGCTTCAGAATGCCGCTGCCTACTGCAACAATGACCGTTTTCGAGTAATGCTGTTCGCCGGATGCAGCCTGCAATATGAAGTGACCGTCCTCACCACGCGAGATCGATTCGATTTTCTCATTTAAAACGACAGTAGGATTAAAGGTCAAGCCCTGCTCAACAAGGTGCTCGATTAGTTTGGCTCCGGGCGTCGGCTTCAGTCCGCCAACATCCCATATCATTTTCTCCGGATACACATGGATCTTGCCGCCTAAATACGGCTGAAATTCAATCAGCTTTGTTTTCATTTCGCGTAACCCGCTATAGAATGCGGAATACAGCCCCGCCGGTCCACCGCCAATAATCGTAACATCATACAACTGCTGAGCATCCACTTCTCTTTCACTCCTATCCGAACACATAAATGATTATCATTCTCAATTAACTATACGTCATAATTTACATTTTTACAACCGCTTAAGTATGGAATAAACTATTGACACTGACGTGAATTCGAATTATATTTGAAACGTGATGAAACTGATAATCATTATCATTGAAATATGAATGACCTTTCCATACTTTTGAAACGGAGGTTGTAGAATGGTCCGACTCTATACGGAACACTTAAAAGTGGGCTACGGCGAACGCCCTATTGTTAAAGATTTAAGTGTACACATACCCGACAAGCAAATCACAGCCATTATCGGTTCGAACGGCTGCGGCAAGTCCACGCTGCTGAAAGCGATCACTCGTATTATTCCCCATCAATCCGGTTCCGTCATTCTGGACGGCGGACAGATCGCAAAGGAAAACACAAAGAAGCTTGCGAAAAAAATGGCCATTCTGCCGCAAACACCCGAAAGTGCAAGCGGTTTAACGGTCGGAGAGCTGGTATCGTACGGCAGATTTCCATACCAATCCGGTTTTGGCCGCTTAACGAAGAAGGATTTAGAGGTTATCGATTGGGCGCTCGAGGTGACCGGTACAATCGACTTTAAACACCGTCCGGTCGATGCTTTATCCGGCGGACAGCGTCAGCGCGTCTGGATCGCCATGGCCCTGGCGCAGGAGACCGACATGATTTTTCTTGATGAGCCGACCACTTACTTAGATATGGCACACCAGCTTGAGGTATTGGAGCTTCTGCAAAAACTCAACGCCGATCAGCAGCGCACGATTGTTATGGTGCTCCACGATTTGAACCATGCGGCTCGGTTTGCCGATTATATGATTGCCATGAAAGACGGAAGCATCGTCAAAGCTGGCACCTGTCATGAAGTGATGACGCATGACGTATTGAAAGCTGTATTCCACATCGATGCTGAGATCGGACGCGATCCTCGGACAAACAAACCCATGTGTATTACGTACCACTTACTGAAAAAAGGAGAATCCTCTCATGAAGAAATGGTTGACCCTGTTTATACTGGCGTCGCTGCTAGTTATTAGCGCATGCGGCGGCAACAATAAAGCTGAATCAAATGCATCAAACAGCTCCTCCGCAGGAGAAAATACTTCGAATGCATCGGATACGATTACGTACCAGTCAGAAAATGGGCCGATTGAGGTGCCTGCCAATCCGCAGCGCGTTTTGGTGCTGTCTTCCTTCGCAGGCAACGTCATGGCACTAGATGTGAATCTTGTCGGTGTAGACTCTTGGTCCAAAAATAATCCTCGCTTCCAAGAGCAGTTGAAGGGTGTTGAGGAAGTAACGGATGAGGATCTGGAGAAAATCATTGAACTCGAACCCGACTTAATTATCGGCCTATCCAACATTAAAAATGTCGATAAGCTCAAAGAGATCGCGCCTACCGTGACCTATACATACGGTAAGGTGGATTATTTGACGCAGCATCTAGAAATCGGCAAGCTGCTGAACAAGGAGAAGGAAGCTCAAGCATGGGTCGATGACTTTAAGCAGCGTACACAGGAAGCTGGGGAAGCGATCCGAGCCAAAATCGGCGAAGATGCTACCGTCACCGTCGTTGAAAACTTCGATAAACAGCTGTATGTCTTTGGTGATAACTGGGGCCGAGGAACAGAAATTCTGTACCAGGAAATGAAATTGAACATGCCCGACAAAGTGAAAGAAATGGCTCTTGCAGACGGCTATTATGCTCTATCTGCCGAAGTGCTTCCTGACTTCGTCGGCGACTACCTCATCTTCAGCAAATACCCGGAAACGGATTTTTCTTTCCTAGAAACGGACACATATAACAACATGCCTGCTGTGAAAAACAACCAAGTATTTGAAGTCGATGCAAGGGAATTTTACTTCAATGATCCGCTGACGCTGGACTATCAGCTGGAATTTTTCAAAGAAAGCTTTCTTGGCAAGGAGTAGGATGTAAGAGAGGAGTGCCGGGCAAGCACTCCTCTTCTCCTTTAATCTGAGAGAAAAATGTGAGGTTAATGATGAAATCGACTCTTCATCCGGTCCCCTTCATCCTCAAATTGATTGTTGGGATCGCAGTTTGTATATTGATGTTTATCGTGGCCATGATATTTGGCGCGGCGGATATCAGCATCAAAGATATATGGCTGGCGCTTGTGACAGACACCAAGGGCGACGATATCTCCATTATCCGAGATCTCCGGCTGCCTCGGGAAGCCGCCGCCATGGTCGTAGGCGCAGCGCTAGCTGTTGCCGGAGCGGTCATGCAGGGAATGACTCGCAATCCGCTGGCCGATCCCAGCCTGCTTGGCCTGACTTCCGGTGCAAATGCCGCACTCGCGGTTGCGATGGTCTGGATTCCTTCCCTGCAATACTTCGGTCTCATGATCGCCTGCTTCATCGGGGCGGCGGTCGGGGCGGCGGTCGTTATTGGAATCAGCGCTGTGAAGAAAGGCGGCTTCTCCCCTCTGCGCATCGTACTGGCCGGTGCAGCGGTTTCCGCGTTACTTCAGGCGATTTCCGAAGGAATCGGTCTTGTTTATAAAATTTCAAAGGATGTATCCATGTGGACCGCAGGGGGACTGATCGGCACTTCGTGGAACCAGCTTCAGGTCATCACCCCCTTCATCGCTTGCGGTTTACTCATTGCTCTGCTGCTCTCCAGGCAGCTCACGATCCTAAGCCTCAATGAAGAGGTGGCGGTCGGCCTAGGGCAGAAGACGATGGTCGTGAAATCGCTGCTGTTCATCGCCACGATTGTGCTTGCCGGCGCCGCAGTTGCGCTCGCTGGTAATATGGCCTTCATCGGGCTGATGATTCCGCATATCGTCCGAGCTTTCGCAGGGACCGATTATCGGCAGATCATTCCGCTGTCCGCCTTTTTCGGCGCTTCTTTTATGCTGCTGGCCGACACGATCGGCCGTACGATCCAAGCGCCATATGAGACGCCTGTCGCAGCCATCGTATCGATACTGGGACTGCCCTTCTTCCTGTTTATCGTGCGGAAAGGGGGTAAATCATACGAATGATCTTCCAAGCGATGATTCGAAAGCAGCGCATCGTATGCGGTCTGCTGCTTCTGCTTATATTGTTGACCATAGTCATCGGCATGGGACTTGGCTACGCCTCCCTTTCCTATGACCGGCTCATCCCTACCTTACTGGGACAAGGCACGTTCAAAGAAGAATTCGTCCTATTCTCGGTCCGTCTGCCGCGCGCAATCATTACGCTCCTTGCGGGTATGGCCTTAGCTTTATCTGGGGCGATTCTGCAAAGCATGACCCGCAATGATTTGGCCGATCCCGGGATTATCGGTATCAATTCCGGCGCAGGCGTGATGGTCGCCGTGTTCTACTTATTCTTCCCGATTGAGGCCGGATCGTTCGTCTACATGCTGCCACTCATTGCTTTCGGCGGGGCATTCTTAACCGCATGTCTGATTTACATATCCTCTCACCAGAGAGGGATCGGGCTGCAGCCCGTTCGGCTCGTCCTCGTGGGAGTCGGCTTTTCTCTCGCATTGTCCGGCGCAATGATCATCTTGATTTCGTCCGCCGAGCGCGAGAAAGTGGACTTCATTGCGAGGTGGTTGGCCGGAAACATATGGGGCGACGACTGGCCGTTCATCTGGGCTCTGCTGCCTTGGCTCGCCATCTTTATCCCGCTTACGCTATATCGTGCCAATCGGCTCAATATACTCAGCCTGAGCGAACCGTCGGCGATCGGCGTTGGCATATCGCTGAACAAAGAGCGGGTTATCTCTCTCGTGTGTGCTGTAGCGCTTGCGGCTTCCGCCGTGTCCGTTACCGGCGGCATCTCGTTCGTCGGTCTCATGGCGCCGCATCTCGCCAAAGCGCTGGTCGGACCGCGCAATCAGCTCGCGCTGCCCACGGCTGCGCTGATTGGCGGCTGGCTGCTGCTGCTGGCCGACACGATCGGCCGCAACATTACAGATCCCAGCCTGCCGGCTGGGATCGTGGTCGCCTTCATTGGCGCGCCGTATTTTATTTTCCTGCTGCTGCGAAAATAAGAAAAACTCCTTTCGGAGCGTTTAGAGAAAAAGCGGACTCCCAGGCTTGCACAATAAACGGCTCGTCAGCATCCCCATCCCGTTCCAGGGAAAGTTTTTATCGTGAATAAAATAGCTTAGCCGCTAGAATCTTGACGAATGCAGACATTTTGCGGGTAAAAAAAGAGCGCTCATCTCCATGGAGCGCTCTTCATCGTTTCATCACCATCAAAGAATATCCGTCTTCCTCCGCCTGCCCCGCTTAGCAAGCCGAAAAATCAATCCCAACAGCCCCCCTGCCACACTCGGCAGAAGCCAACCCACGCCCAAGTCAAACATAGGAAGGTGTGCATAAAGCTTCGAAACAGCATCGATTTCAATGCCGGCCATCATCAGCCCATCGACCACACTCACCAGCCCTGCGCCAATCATCGCGCCAATATAAACTGAGCTCGCTACGGGGATGACCGCATGCAGCAAAGCAAGCGCAATCAGCACAATCGTGATCGGGTAGATCGCAATCAAGACCGGCAGCGAGACCGATATCAACTGATCTAGCCCCAGATTCGCCATCAAGAAACTGAACAGACACAATACCGCAATAATCCACGGGTATGGAACCTTCTTCAGACGCAGCGCGAGAAACTCCCCGCATGCGGAGACCAGACCGATCGATGTCGTTAAGCATGCAAGCGTGACGACAACAGCCAAAATGGCGCTTCCCAGCCCTCCGAACAATTGCGAGGTCACGGCCGTTAAAATATCGCCGCCGTTTTCCTGCAAGCCGACACCGCTAACGCTGGTAGCTCCCATATACGCTAAAGCGATATAGACGAACGAAAGCCCAATGCCCGCGATGATGCCAGCCTTAATCGTATATTTTCGAATATCTGTCGGTTCCGTAATCCCCTTTTCTTGAATCCGGTAAATGATGACGATCCCGAACGCAAGCGCTCCGATCGCATCCATCGTCAAAAAACCCTCAAGAAATCCATCGATAAAAGCACCCGATTCATATTTTTCCGTTGCCTCACCAATGTCCCCAATCGGTGCAGCAAAGCTTCGAATCGCCATCATCAGAATGAACAGAAACAAGATCGGGGTTAATACTTTGCCTACACGATCAACCAGTTTTGCTGGATGCAGCGCCATCCAAAACGTGACAGAAAAAAAGACAAGCGTCGATAGAAGCAACCCGATCCTGTCTTCCCCCGATAGAAACGGAACGACGCCGATTTCATACGCGACGGTTCCCGTGCGGGGAATACCGAAAAACGGCCCAATCGACAAGTAGACGACAAACGGGAAGACCAAAGCGAATATCGGATGCACTCTTTTAAAAAGGGTGTCAAAATGTCCTCCCGCCTGTGCAATCGCAATGACGGCAAGCAGCGGCAAACCTACACCGGTAAGCAAAAAGCCAACAACAGCAGCTACGATCGTGTCACCTGCCTGTTGGCCCAATAAAGGCGGAAAAATCAAATTTCCCGCTCCTAAAAATAAGGCAAACATAAAAAAGCCCAAAGCAGACACTTCTTTAAGTGGTAATTTTCGTTTCATGGTTGTCCTCTCATCGCCGCATCAAGCCATCTCAAAACGATTAACCAACGTGGTACATCATTCTAGCTGCGGTTATCTATAATTTTTGCTGCCTTACATTATACTATTCCACTCGCTCAGCGCCAAGTCAGAATAAGCAGAAGATTGTAGCAATTTGTCGGAATAACCCGTATCCCAGGATCTCCAGACAGGAAAATTCCATCGTATTTGTCATAACACTTGACACGATGATAACGTCTGCTATACATTTAATTCAATAATATCCAACGTTGGTTATTTCAAAGCTGCTTATATCGTAAAAGGAGAATTCCTATGCCGAATCTCATCATTTTGGCACTGCTGCGCGACCGTCCAATGCACGGTTACGAAATCCAGCAAATCATTCAAACGAGCCGTATGGATGTCTGGGCGAACCTCCTGTCCGGTTCCATCTACTATGCATTAAACAAAATGGAGCAGGACGGACTCATCCGTACCAACAGCGAGGAGCGCACCGGGGCAAGACTTCGCAAGATTTATGCGATTACAGACAAGGGCAAGGACATGTTCCGCGATCTCGTCAGGGAATCGCTGCTGGTGCCCCCCCATTCCGTTAAGTCCGATTTTGCGGTTGGTTTGAACTGGATTGATGCTGTACCAAAGGAAGAAGCACTGGCCTTACTGCAGCAAAACCTACAGCAAACGGAGCAAACACTGCAGCAATGGCTGAGCGGGAAACAGATCAAAGGGAAATTCGGTTTAACTCCGCTGGCAGAAGCCTCCTTTGACAACGCCATTGCCATTTTAGAGCAGGACATCAAATACATTAGGCGGGTCATGGAATTGATTGAAGCTTAAATCGCCATTCTTCATCGGCGAATTTTCTTTGCTCAATTAACCAATCTTGGATATACAATATTGTATAAGGAGTTGTTGCTCATGCAGCCCGTTATTCAGGCAAAAGGATTAGTGAAGCGCTACGGCCGCCGGACTGCTGTAAACCGGTTGGATTTGACAGTCGAGAGAGGTGAGGTGTTAGCCGTGATCGGACCGAACGGCGCCGGTAAATCCACAACGCTCGATCTGCTTCTTGGCTTGAAGAAGCCGGACGAGGGAACGGTCACTTATTGGAGCAGTGATCCATATCGTCACATTGGCGTACAGCTGCAGTCCACCCCATTTTTTTATGGCTTTACAGCTTTGGAGAACCTGCGAATGTTCGCTGCCTTCTATGGTCTGCGGCTGAAGGACTCGGTGCTGCTCTCCTATCTTGATCAATGCGGGCTGCGAGAGACCGCGCAAACGAAGGCCGATCGACTATCTGGCGGGCAACAAAAGAGGCTTGCCATCGCCATGACGCTGATGCATCATCCGGAGCTTATTTTCCTGGACGAACCAACAGCTGCTCTCGATCCAAGGGCAAGACGCGAGATACGCAGCCTCATCCGCTCGCTCTCGTCAAAGGGAACTACCATTGTTTTTACTACACACGATATGGAGGAGGTCCATAAGCTGGCCACCCGCATCATCATGATTGTCGACGGAATCATCCAGGCTGCAGGTACACCTGAACAGCTGATCGCAGCATATGGTGTAGATTCCTTAGAAGAGCTGTATATTCACCTGACAGAAGCAGACAACGAACATTCGAGGAGGGGATCCCGATGACAATCATTATGCGAACGATGCTTGTAGGAATGCTGAGAGAATCCCACACTGTGATCTTGACGATCCTATTTCCCGTGGCCATGCTTATAGGTCTCGGTCTATACTTCGACAATCCGGATTACTCCGAGAGGCTCGTTGTCGGTGTATTGGCGCTCAACGTTTTATTCGGTGCATCGATGGTGACCGCGTTTCACGTGATGGCGCATCGCAATCGCGGAATCTACAAGCTGCTCCGTGTAACGCCATTCTCCACAGCCGCCTTCATCTGCTCTATGACTTGTGCTAGAGCCGTGCTAACCCTGCTCGTCAGCTGCTGCGTTCTCCTCACGGGCGCTTTCGTCTTTAACGTCACCGTAAGCTTGACCAGCATCGCCCTCCTGCTTTTCATCCTCCTTGTCGGGACGATATGCTTTACGGCCATCGGATTCATTGCCGCCAACCTGTCAAAGGACGAAAGCAATGTCAACATGATCTCCAACCTGATCTGCTTTCCGATGCTGTTTACGAGCGAGGCGTTTTACAGTATGAAGAATGCCCCAGATGGGCTTCAAGCCTTTGCCCACATGCAGCCGTTCTACTATTTGGTGAAAGCTATGTCTGCTGCGGTCAGTTCGCATGGATCACCGCTAGATCTTTGGAGCCCTGCCACCGCATTGGCCGGTTTTGCGGGTTTATGTCTCATTCTTGCCTCCGTTACTTTCCGGTGGGATCCCGTTGAAAGCCCAGCTAGAGGTACACGAAGGTTTATCGGTAAGCTGCATTAAGCCAATCTGTGCTTTCACTATCGCCAGCCCTTCATGACTCCATATCCATTTAGACACGAGGCTGATATAATAACAGATACGCAAACTGCAAACTGCCATGAAAGCAGATAACAGTAAATTCGCACAGATTTACCTGTTAGATGACCGCACGATAAGACAGGAACAATAATTACACCTTTGATACGATGAATGTGAAGGAGGGAAAGCGAATGGAATGGCTGCAGCGAATGAAGGATGCC
Source organism: Marinicrinis lubricantis (assembly GCF_042658665.1). Classification (NCBI taxonomy): domain Bacteria; kingdom Bacillati; phylum Bacillota; class Bacilli; order Caryophanales; family Paenibacillaceae; genus Marinicrinis; species Marinicrinis lubricantis. The sequence goes on along the minus strand of NZ_JBHSQV010000186.1, from coordinate 6,607 downwards.
TTGGATTATATCGAGGGCCATCTAGAGGACCACATTCAGATGGGGGACATCGCCAAATCTGCATATTCCTCACCGTACCATTTTCAGCGTATGTTTTATATGGTGACCGGCATGACCGTTCATGAATATATCCGCAAACGGAGGCTGACGCTGGCTGCTCAGGAACTAGCACTGGCTCGGGTAAAGGTCGTTGATGTCGCAATCAAGTACGGCTATGACTCACCTGAATCCTTCTCCAAGGCGTTTCGGAAAGCGCATGGCATTTCCCCGTCGGCAGTACGGCAAGGCGGAGTCAATCTGAAAGCCTTTCCCCGCATTACCTTCCATTTATCATTGAAGGGAGATCAGGAAATGGATTACAAAGTAGTGGAAAAGCAGCCATTTACGATGGTCGGCAAGGCTCTTAAAGTATCTATGACTGCGGAGGGGGAGCACAATAAAGAAATACCTAAGTTTTGGAGCAAATCTCATCAGGACGGAACAATAGATTTGCTGATCTCCATCGCCGCAGACGGCAACGTTTATGGAGTCTGTGCCGAATTTGAAGAGGAAGAGGATCAGTTCACTTACCTCATTGCCGTTACGGCCGATGCCAATTCGATAAGCACTGAACAAGGACTCGTGGTCAAGGAAATTCCCGCTGCGACTTGGGCCGTGTTTCCATGCATCGGTGCAATGCCGGACGCGATTCAAAAACTGAGCATGAGAATCTTCAGCGAGTGGTTCCCTTCGACGGGGTATGAACATGCTCCCATCCCCAACATGGAAGTCTATCCTCCAGGAGACTCTTCTTCCGCGGACTACCGCACTGAAGTATGGATACCCATTGTTAAAAAATAGCTTCTTCACCCTATTCATTTTAAACTCCCTCCTGCCATTACATGGTGTGGAGGGAGTTTCATTTCATCTGGAGAACTAATTCTCACCACGCCCCATTATGTAATGTTATATAACATAAGTATTGACTAAACTCTCGATCGAACAATATAATGTTAACTAATATTACATAAATTCATGGATTGGAGGAGGAACGATGTCAAACAAAAATCGATTCTTCAATGTGAAAAACTTCGCAGCAGCTATTTTTACCATTTCTCTCATCGCAGCTGCCGTCCCAGCATCTGCTGCAGAGCCCGTGGTTCCTATTCTTCAGCCTGCGTCTTCGGATCGCATCGAAGGAGAATACTATGTGCAGTCCACTGTAGATAACGTAACATGGGGTTCGCTGCCTAATCGTGACAGCAAGCCAATCATGAGCGTTCCTTCCGGCAGCACAGTCACCTTCGATACCGTATCCCACGAGGGGCTGCTTGAGGATCAAGGACGTGATCCAGAAGCATACTTCGGCTTGCACGGCGTTAGTTCCGAACAAGTACTGGAGGATGCGAAGGCGATTGCAGCATCTGACATTGTTCACGATTTCGATGCGGATGGACCGCATGTCGTCACAGGTCCAATTGTCATCGAAGGAGCAGCTCCTGGAGATATACTGAAGGTAGAGGTACTTTCCTTGACACCACGTGTTCCTTACGGTGTCATTTCGAACCGGCATTATAAAGGGGCGCTCCCTGAGGAATTCCCGGAGAACGATGGCCGCAAGGAAGGCGCCAGCGCGGAAAACCCTGAGCTGTACGGCAATGTTTCTAAATTCACGCCGGTTGAAGAAATCAATGGTAAACTGTACGGCGTGCTGCCGATTGAGCAAGGCGGTCATGTCCGCTTTCCTATCGAGCCTTTCATGGGACTCATGGGCGTAGCGCCAAATACGAGTGAAAAAGTCAGCTCTGTACCCCCGATCGAAACAGGAGGCAATATTGATATTAACGAATTAGGAATTGGCTCGACGCTGTATTTGCCTATTGAGGTGGCTGGTGCTCTGTTCTACACCGGTGACCCTCACTTTGCCCAAGGAGATGGCGAAGTCGCATTGACAGCCATGGAAGCGTCGCTTCGCGCAACGTTCCGGTTGACAGTACTCAAGCCAGGTGATCCTTCCATTCCACGTAAAGGCGAATTTACACAGCCATTCGCGGAAACCGAAGATTATTGGATCCCGATCGGCCTCGATCCGGATTTAGACGAAGCGATGAAGGAGGCCGTGCGGGAAGCCATCAGCTTCTTAAACGAAAAGCTTGGCATGGACCGCGCGACAGCTTATGCTTACATGAGCGCAGCAACCGATTATGAAGTATCCCAAGTCGTCGATAAGACCAAAGGGATTCACGCCCTCATCGAAAAAAGACATTTCATCGACAACCTGAAGCTGTCCGTATCTGTAAACGGATCGCCGCTCGCATCAGAGATTGCAAACGATGAATTTTACGTTCCGCTTCGCGACATCGCTGAGACGCTCGGCTACGAAGTGAAATGGGATTCCATCAAGCAGGCAGCCGTGGTGCTGAAGGGAGAATCCTCGGTCACAATAGCCATCCTAGAACCGATGTATGAAATCGACGGTAAACTGATTTACGGCAGCGGCAGCGCGGTGCTGAAGAACGGAACGACGACGATGATTCCGATCAAGATGATACCAGACCTGCTCGGTGCCAAGGTCAACTGGACGACCATCGAAAATACGCTTCAAGCGAACATCACGGATTTATCCAAGTAAATATGTTAAGAAACCTGCACGTATATCAAATCCCCTATCGTTCCATGTTCGCCTTCTGCTTCATTGCAGGAGGCGATTTCTGTTCATTCCTGTTTGATGACACTTGCTATTGCTGAAATCAATACGCAGCTACGATTAATCACACTGGACGATTCGCTGCTACTTCTTTTTCTCCTTCTCCTTCTGAGCCGCCTGCTCGAGACGTCGAAAGCGACGTAAATCCCTTTTTCGGATCGGCAGCGGCTCCTTCTTCAGGAGCTGCAATATGGCAACGATCAGGAGCAGCAGAAGAACCGTGAAAGGAAGTGCCGAGATAAGCGAAGCCGTCTGCAGTGCCTCCAATCCTCCTGAGTAGAGCAGTACGGCGGCAATCGCCGACATCAACACCCCCCATACGATCTTCACCAGCAGCGGAGGATCGATATCTCCTTTCGTCGTCATACTCGCCAAAATATATGTTGCCGAATCGGCCGAAGTCACTAAAAACGTGAAGATAAGCAGCAGCGACAGCACTGACAGCAGCGTAGTTAGCGGCAGATGATGATACGTCTCGAACAGAGCTGCTGTCAGATCCGCATGCACAGCTTCCGCAATACCGGTGCCTCGGTTAAGATCATTCCAAAGCGCCGTTCCTCCGAAAGTCGCGATCCATAGGCAGGCAATCGCCGGAGGAATCACCATGACGCCCAAAATAAACTCTCTGATCGTCCGTCCCCTTGAGACCCTCGCTACGAATGCACCGACGAACGGAGACCAAGCGATAGCCCAGGCCCAGTAAAAGATCGTCCAATCGCGAATCCAAGTCCCGCCCTTGTAAGGGGTGAGCCGCAGGCTGTATTGAACGAAATTCGTAATATAGTCCCCAACGGCCAGCGTAAACGTCTCCAGAATAAACACAGTCGGGCCCGTAACAAATACGAACAGCAGCAATCCGATAGCGAGTCCCATGTTCAAATTGCTCAAATAACGTATTCCCTTGTCCAAGCCCGTCGTCGATGACAGCATATAGGTTATAAAAATAATCGCGATGAGCAGCAGCTGAATGGCAAATGAATTCGTCATGCCAAATACAATATTCAGCCCGCCGTTCATCTGAAGAATCCCTAGTCCCAGTGACGTTGCAATTCCCATGACCGTGGCGACCACAGCTAGAATGTCCACCGTCGATTTTACTGCAGGCTTACTGCCGGTAACGGGTTCCAACGCTGTTGAGACCAGCCCGTTCTTCTGCTTGCGAAACTGTAGGAAGCCGATGACTAGACCGACGATCGCAAAAACAGACCATTGGCTGACCCCCCAATGGAAGAAAGCATATCCCATGGCGATGCGCGCCGCTTCCTCTGTTTCCGGTTCTACACCAGCGAAAGGGGTGGTATAAAAATGACTCATCGGTTCGGCAACACCCCAGAACACGAGTCCTGCACCGAATCCCGCGGAGAACAGCATCCCGATCCAAGTGATGAACGGGAATTCCGGACGCTCGTCTTCACCGCCCAGCCGAATACCACCGAACTTGCTGACAGCAAGAAGGATCAAGAACAAGATCAAAAAGAAAACAGCCAGCAGATAAAACCAACCAAAATTGTCCGTAGTGAAATCGAACAACAGTCCTGCAATGTCTCCAAACTTCTGCGGAACGATCGCACCGAGCACGACCAACAGCAAAATAATGGCCGCTGAAATTGAAAATACTGGATTGTTCCAAAACTTCTTTTCCATCATAAGCCCCTTATGAGAAAGATTTCATGTTTCCTAGAAGTATTCCATGATCACCTCAAAATCATGTATGGCGGTTTCTGTTTTGTGCTGGAACATGCAAAAAAAGGACGACTCCTTTCCATCACTGCGTAGAGGATGTGTACTGTGTAACCCATCCGTTCTTCCCCGCAGGTTGGTGTCTTTTTATACGACGCCTTCGTTCTATAATACAGAGGCAGCACCTGCCGTCGAACCCTCGCAATAGATCAGCTGCATCCTCTATATGCAATACCTTATTGAATGATAGGGTTATCGCTTGATCGCCAGTCCATCGTTTTTGGTATATGATGAAATGAGAGAATGAAACAAGCACAAAGTGTGGTGTAAACGATTGTTCAAAATATTACTGATCGAAGACGATACGACGTTATTTCAAGAAATCAAGGAGCGGCTCTCCGGTTGGTCGTATGATGTTTATGGCATTACCGACTTTGGTGCGGTGATGCAGCAGTTTACGGCGATTAAGCCCGAGCTCGTCATTATCGATATTCAGCTGCCGAAATTCGATGGTTTTCACTGGTGCCGGATGATTCGCACCCATTCCAATGTGCCGATTATCTTCCTTTCATCACGGGATCATCCAACCGATATGGTGATGTCCATGCAGCTTGGCGCGGATGACTTTGTACAAAAGCCGTTTCACTTCGACGTGCTCATTGCCAAGATTCAGGCCATTCTGCGGCGCGTATACAACTATAATACTGAGGTCACGACGCTCAAAACATGGTGCGGGGCCACGATCGATTATGAAACGAGCAAGGTGGTCCATAAAAGCGGCACGGTAGAGCTGACGAAAAACGAGATGTATATTCTCAAGCTGCTCATCGAACGAAAAAATAAAATCGTCTCGAGAGATGAAATCATCCAGCGGCTCTGGGATGACAAGCGGTTCATCAGTGACAATACGCTTACAGTCAACGTCAACCGGCTGCGTAAAAAGCTGGACGAAATCGGCTTAGGACAGTCTATCGAAACGAAGGTCGGTCAAGGCTATATGGCGATCGAAGAGGAAGGCTTATATGATTCTTAAATTTATGATCGAACGGCTCAGCTGGATTGTGATCGTCGCCGTTGTGCACGGCTTAACCGTCCTGATTGCCTACCTGGACACGAGCATCCCGCTTCGGCCCATCTTGTATATCACGTTTTTATCTTTCATCATTTTTGTTCTGTTTTTAATCGTTCGCTATCAACGAGAAACCCGGTTTTATAAAAGCTTGGGAAACTGGGAGCACAACCTTGATATCACTCAGGTCGCCGATCCTCGCAGTCCGTTCGAACAGATCGTATCGGAAAGCATGCTTGGCCAGACCAAACGACTCAAAACGGAGCTCACGCAAAATCAAGTCCAGCTGGAGCAGGAAAAGGACGAGCTGCTGTCATGGATACATGAAGTCAAGACACCGCTCACCGCCATGCGGCTTATCATCGACCGGCTGGAGGATGCAGCGGTGAAGAACCAGCTCATCTACGAGTGGCTGCGGATTCACCTCCTGCTGGATCAGCAGCTTCATCAAAAACGCATTCCCTTCATGGAGAATGACCTCTATATTGAAAAGATCGAACTCGAAGAGCTGATCTATCAGGAGATAAAAACATTGCAGTCCTGGTGCATGCAGAAGGGCATTGGTTTTGACGTGGAGCTGAAAATCACCGAGGTGCTCAGTGACGCCAAATGGCTCGGCTTCATCCTTCGCCAGCTGCTGACCAATGCGGTGAAGTACAGCGAAGCATCGGACATTGTCATTCGATCCGAACTTCATGAAGATCGAGTACAGCTAGCGGTTACAGATTTCGGACGCGGTATGGATGCCAAGGACCTGCCGCGAATTTTTGACAAAGGCTTTACATCCACTATGAATCATCAAGATCATGCCGCTACGGGGATGGGACTGTATTTGGCCAAAAAAGCAGCTCGGCCGCTGTTGATCCACATTGAGGTGGAATCGAAAACAGGTGAAGGTTCGACGTTCTATCTCACGTTTCCTAAACGGAATGAATTCGTGAATATTACAGGTGGTTTGGGAAGTTAGTTTATATGGCGCAGAATGGATATGGAACATGTATTATTACGACTCCTGCATATCCAGCATGAACGCTGACTTTTTTGCAAATCATAACCACCCGTCCAACGGGTGGTTTGCTCTGGGGGTATAACCCCCTGTTGCCAAACTGCGCCTAAAGACGCTAGCCTGACAATAAAATTGTTCAGGCTCAGTGTAATTTGTCGCTTTCACT